>JACPTA010000084.1 GCA_016193005.1 Nitrososphaerota archaeon
GGCGGTCCAAACAGTTTGGTAGCCGAACGATGGTAATAAGAACCACCCAGCCGTTCTTCACCGACCTGTCAGAAATCGCCTGAAGGTTTCTGAATTTTTGGGCGTGGGCCTTTAGGTAGAGCGTCTGAGTCATGGTACATGTCCGCGGTCCGCGTTCCAGATGTTCCGAAAAGCATCGCCCGCCTTAGGAGTGAGGATATTGAAGGAATGCTCAGGGTGGCGGCAATCAGCCCGGGAGCAACTCGGGAGATGATTCAGTCACTTCAGAAGCTGCTGGAACTCAAGGAGCTGCTGGGAGAGGAGAGGGAACCCTCTGACCCGCTTGGGTGAGTTGCCGCCGATTCAAGGGCTCGGTTTCCTTGAGAGCGAATCGATGTCGCCGCTTAAATGCTGAGGGCGACTTATTTGCGTGGTAAATCTCACAAACCATCATCGGAAGGCAATCGCCAAGGTCTGGGATTCGAGACCGATCGCGGAAGTTCTGATTGAGGAGCTGGCCATCGTTCCCGCTTCCCCTCTACCCCCTGACCCGGACTGGCAGCTCTGCACGCTTCATCGGATTTGGTTCCTGGGAGATTGCGCAGCCTGCTCGGGAAGGGCTGCGAGAGCCCGTGGTTCGTGAAAAGATGTCATTCGTCAACCGATCCTTACTCCAAGAATCTGCTTTCCACAGATAAGGAGATTTGTACGATTTTGTACGCTGTCGCATTGAGTAGGTGTCCGTGTCGAGCGTCCAAAACGGGTGGTAGAGTTTGCGTATGAAAAACCTGGGTTCTGTAAAGTCCTCGTCGGAGACTAAGGGCTGTAAAGTTTCGTCTGATTCACAGGTCTTCTATGGGTTCGATTGCCGCGCTCAGGCAGTTGGGACACTTGCCGTATGCGCCTCTCAGAGATTTTTCCGAAAAGACGATTCCGCAATTGGAGCATGCCCTCAGGTTGGCTTTGAGTTGGGTCAATTCTCCTTCGAGATTCGAAGGCTCGCATAAAACAATTACTTTTCGTAGATTGGACAATACCGAAAATAGAAAGGAACTGTAGCTACATGCGATTAACGATTATAAGCTCGATTTCTCGGGGCGTAGATTAGAGAGAATTTTGGTAGTCAAGGGAAAGATTGAGTGGATTTCCGGTCCCGCGGTCAAGGCCTCGGGCATGTCTCAAGCCAAGATGGGTGAGACGGTTGAAGTTGGCGAAGAGAAACTTTTCGGGGAGATCATCAAACTAACCGGCGACATCGCTTTCGTGCAAGTTTATGAATCTACGAGCGGCATAAGACCAGGAGAGCCCGTTAGTGGAACTGGCCAGCCCCTTTCAGTGACCTTGGGACCAGGAATGCTGACAAATATCTATGATGGGCTTCAAAGACCTCTCTCCACGATAGCTCGGAAAGCTGGAGCGTTCATCACGAGGGGAGTCACGGCCGACCCGATCCCCTTCGACAGGAAGTGGGAATTTGTCCCGACGGTCAGGACGGGCGACGAGATAGTGGGTGGAAGCATCCTGGGAAGAGTGCAGGAAACATCTGTCATCGAGCACAAGATACTTGCGCCCCCAGATTTGCGGGCGAGCCTGGTCAAGAGTGTCGAGAAGGAAGGCAAGTACGACGTTACGCAAGTTGTTGTCACGGCCGAGGACAAGAACGGAAAGAAGCACGAGCTGAAGCTCCATCACAAATGGCCGGTGAGGACGCCGCGGCCCTACCAGGAGAGGTACGATCCGGAGATTCCGCTATCGACGGGACAGCGCGTTCTGGATACGTTCTTTCCGGTCGCTAAAGGAGGAACGGGGGCTATTCCAGGCGGCTTTGGGACAGGGAAGACCGTTACCCTCCATTCCGTGGCAAAATGGGCTGATGCGAGGGTCGTTTTCCATGTTGGGTGCGGGGAGAGGGGGAATGAGATGACTGAGGTCTTAGTAGAGTTTCCTGAGCTAATAGACCCGCAATCAGGCCGTCCTTTGATGGAAAGGACAGTTTTGATAGCAAACGTCAGCAACATGCCGGTCGCGGCGAGAGAGGCGAGCATCTACACGGGGGCCACGATGGCCGAGTATTACAGGGACCAGGGGTTCGACGTAGTGCTTGTCGCCGATTCGACGAGCAGGTGGGCGGAGGCGCTAAGGGAGATCAGCGGCAGGCTCGAGGAGATGCCGGCGGAGGAGGGCTACCCGTCCTACCTTGCTTCAAGGCTCGCCGAGTTCTACGAGAGGGCGGGGAGGATGAAGGTCCTAGGAACCCCAGAGAGGAGCGGCTCGGTAACTCTGGTGGGCGCTGTCTCGCCGACGGGCGCGGACTTCACGGAGCCGGTGACATCTCACACGATCAGGTTCATCAGGACTTTCTGGGCGCTGGACACGAGGCTCGCCTACTCGCGCCACTACCCGGCCATCAACTGGATGACCTCGTACTCGGGCTACGTGGAGTCGGTCGCCAAGTGGTGGGCCGCCAACGTCGACAAGGAGTGGTTCACCGTCAGGGCGAGAGGATACGAAATCCTCCAGAGGGAGGATGCGCTGAAGGAGATCGTGAGGCTTCTTGGCCCCGAGGCGCTGCCCGACGAGGAGAAGCTGATTCTGGACGTAGCGAGAATGATACAGATAGGTTTCCTCCAGCAGAACGCGTACGACGACATCGACGCCTACTGCAGCCCGCAGAAGCAGGTCAAGATGCTGAGGATGTTCATTACGTACCACGAGCAGGCGCTGAAGGCTCTCCAGAGCGGAGTCCCACTATCGAAGATGAGGGCCATGCCGGTCATCTCGAAGATGCTTCGATGCAAGTTCGCGATAAAGAGCGAGGACTTTGAGAAGCTCGACGTTCTCTACAACGAGA
>JACPTA010000085.1 GCA_016193005.1 Nitrososphaerota archaeon
AGAGATTGTGGTTCATTGGTCTCAGCAACCGCCTGTGAGTTTCTAGGAGCCTAAGCGCTCGCGCTTCATCGATCTGAGTGAGGGCCGCATAGCCGACCATGTCGGTTACCATGATCGCTGCTAGCCTTCTTTGGCCCGAGCTCATGGGCGGATGCGTCATAGCTGGTTTTGATTAATGACCTCTTACCCTGAAGCAGAGGCACTCGTCCTCGTGCGAGCAGGGAGACTGACTAGAACCATGCTTCAGACTCCAGCGAAAGGATGGATACCTCACTGGGCCGATGCGATCTGCACCATAACGCATAAATTCAGACCGCCTTCCCCTCGGCTGAAAATATATGAAATTTCCGAAGGAAATCAGGACGTTTTGCCCGCACTGTCATCACCACAGCATTCACACGGTTTCAATTTACAAGAGGGGGAAGGAGAGGGCTTCATCTTGGGGGGCGAGGCGCCAGGCACGCAGGAAGCGCGGTTACGGTGGTCAGAAGTTCCCAGAATTGGTGAGGACCGCTAAGACCACCAAGAAGGCGACCTTAAGGTTAAAGTGTAAAGAGTGTAACAAAGAAGTAATGCGTCATGGAATCAGACTAAGAAAGGCTGAGATTGTTCAATGAAGAGAGAAAGAGAACCGATACCAAAGCCGAGGAGCAACTTCGCTCTTGTGAAATGTCCTGATTGTGGAGAAGAGCGGATTATCTTTTCTGCCTCTACTCGGAACATCACGTGCAAGGGCTGCGGTAGGCCCTTGGCTGACAAGACCGGCGGGAAGGTCAGACTCCAGGCGCCTCTAATCAAGAGGCTGGATTAGGGTTTGAAGCCTCCTCAGCCATCAGCCGAACCGGGCGCGTCTGCGACGAGTTCGGTTAGCCTGCCCGAGCGTGGTGATGTCGTCCTCTGCACAGTCAGGGAGATTACACCTCATGGAATCTACGTTGACCTCGACGAGTACGCAGGGTTGAACGGCTTTCTCCACATCTCTGAGATATCCACGGGTTGGGTGAGGAACATCGAAAAGGTCGCAAAACCCCAGCAGAAGCTTGTCCTCAAGGTGATAAGGGCCGAGAGGTCGAGAAGGGAGATAGACCTCTCACTCAGGCAGGTGACTAACGAGGAGAGAAGAAGCAAACTGATCGAATGGAAACAGAGAGAGAGGGCTACCACAATCATGGCGATGGTCAAGAAGGATTTGTCTTTGGACGACGCGCACTTCGAGAGTTACGCGTCGGGTTTGGAGAAGGAATTCGGCTCGCTTTACGACGCCCTCGAGACGGCCACGAAGAAGGGGGAGAAGGCCTTCTCGTCGCTCGAAATTCCATCTCAGGTCGTCAACGAAATCGTTAGGGTTGCGAAGGAGAAGATTGTCCCTCCGAAGTATGAAGTCGGGGCCATACTCGAGCTCTCCTCTAGAGCCGCGGATGGCATTCACCAGATAAAGAAGGTCCTGACTGCGGCAGCGGGCTCTTCGTCTTCGGCGGACGTGAAGATCACCTACGTTGGCGCCCCAAGGTACAGGTTGAGAGTGGTTGCGGACGATTACAAGCAGGCAGACAAGGTCATGAACTCTGTTCTGGAGAAGATTGGTGAGAACGTAGGAAAGCACGGCGCTTTCAGCTCTAAGAAGGAGATGTCGAGAAAGTACGGTGGCGGCGCTTGAAAGGTCTGTTGATGAAGTGCCAGAGCTGTTCCACCTACACTATGAAGGGCGAGTGTCCAAAGTGTAATGGCGTAACCGCCATCGCGCATCCCGCCAAGTACTCACCCGACGACAGGTACGCGAGATACAGGAGCCCATTAGCTTATCAAGAAGAATCTCAGTCTACCTGATATATCAGTATCGTAGTGAAACAGCTAACCCCACTCCCGCAGTTTATTGGGTCTGATAGGCTGGATGATGCGAATGCTATCCTGAATGGGCTCCCACCCGCTGGGTATTGGAATCTGACTGGCGCGTTGTAAAGCTGTAGCGGCGGGTTACCGTTCTGGTCAAGTTGCCACTGTGGAGTGAGTCCCTGACTGCCGTAATTGTAGTAACCTGCAAAGGTGAAAGGTAGCATCTGCCCGAAGAGCGTGTTCTGCAGCGCGTAGGGCGTGAGGTTGAAGCCGTCTGGTTGCGGTTCAAGGTATTTGCTCTCTTCGAGCCCGCCTATCCTGATGAACCATTGCTTCTTGCTCTCGTCGCCGCCTCCGGGTGCAAAGGAACTGCCTGAAGGGATCTGGAGAACGTAGAACTGCTGCTGGCCGCCTTGGCTCGTTGGGAAGGTCACTAGGCTTCCGGTTATGAAAAGAAGGACGTAGACCGGACGGCCGTGTGCCATCCCCTTCGCGATCTCGGCCGCCTGGGTTGTGTTGGACATGAACATCCTTCCTATGTCTGCTATCCTCGTCCCGTTCAGAGTCGCGTTGTCAGCGACAGAGGTCCTGTTGCCCATCACTGTTATCCAGTAACCGTAGTCCCACCACGCTATCACCACCGCATCTTTCGGCGTATTGTCCCTCAGCCATTGGAGGGCCTGACTCCAGTCGCGGAGCTGAGACCTCGAGAAGATTGTCCCTCCGCTGGTCAGGCTGACCCCTGAGTCTGCTGGACTCTGATTGCACACGATGTTGCTTCCCGTGCAGCTAATCGGGTTCGGTATCCAGTAGATGCTTGCTGGGAATGCGAGGAGCGCTATGAAGGCTATCGAGTAGACCGTTCGAATCTCGCTCTTTGTCGTGTATGCGGTCTTTCTCTTTACCAGAGCAGGTGCGGTCGGCTTCATCAGAGAGAATGCGAGTTCAGAGAATCCTATCCCAGCCATGAGGGCGATAGCGAGTGACGAGTAGACGAGGAGACGGGAGAACGCTGCAGAGACGTAAAGGCCGCTAATCCCGATCACCAGGGCATAGACGATTGCTGGGCTTCTACGTCTCAGCGCCACCGCTGCTCCGAAGATGCTGATGAAGAGGAGGACGAGGTAGGCTGAGAAGTAATCCCCTCCAGTCGGAACGAAGTGCTCTGCAACGGATTCTACAAGAGGGTTCCCGCTCCTCTGCCACGGAGCGATTGCGGAAAGATACCGTCTGCTGACTGACGAGAAGAGGCCGAAGCTGATAAACGATAGTGCGAGCAGCAAGAAACCGAAGAGAATGATTGCGAGGGTCTTCCTGTAATCTGTGGGTCTGACCCAGCTCTTCAGCCAGTTAGCGACCAGCAGGAAGATGGTTCCCCCGATTAGAGCGAAACCTGCAGGATTGGTCACTATCTGGACTCCCGGCCTGGGAAAGATTGCGCTGGCAAAGATGGCCCCGGCCGTGAACACGAGGCTTGAAATGGTGATGGTCGAAATGTCAAAGTCGAGGAAAGGCAGGATGACAAAGAACAGCCCGAAGGCCACGCTGAAATAGAGTGCCCCACCCCACGAAGCGTTCGCGTATCCGAGTAGTAATCCCGCGACGAGGGCTCGAACCACTTTCTGTTTGGAGCTCATCTCCCCGTCGAGGACCGTTAGGAGCAAGTAGGTCGAGAGAGCGAATAGAAATATAGCGAGAGGTTCTGATTTGAACCATCCGAGATTACCCCTCTCGATGAGGGGAGGGGAGACTCCTACTATGAGAGCGGCGAAGAGTCCTCCTACGTCACCGGCAATCTTCTTCACAAGGAAGTAGAAGACCACCGCAGTCAGCGCGCCAAGAAAGACAGGGAAGAGGACGAGGAAGTCGTAAAGGGTCAGTTGCAGGCCCAACAAGTTCCTGAAGAATATGTAGAGCAGAGCTCCCGCGAAGTGGAGCCCGTCTTGCGAAGTTGGAGCTACGTTCCTCCCCTCCGGGAACCAGGTAGAATAATCTGTCCATGAGAGGTACTTGAGCAGACCGGGGAGACCGCCCGCTCCCGCCTTCCAGCTCTGGTCAAACGAACTGACGATGAAACTGGCGGCCCTGTAGTTGTAATATGGGTCAAACTCGTTCAGGAAGAATCCGTACTTCGCAGAGAAGGATCGGATCATCAAGGCGACAGAGAACACTGAGGCCACCACCAGTGTAATCATCATGGTGCGTCTGGAGATTGTAGGTCTCCTCAGCGAACTGAGAAGACTACGGAACTTATCGCTCAATTATTGGCGAACCCTATCCCATAGGTTTTTGAGTGTTTCTGACCTCTACTTGGTGGAACTTAGGAGTTCTCCGTATTGCTTCCCGCTGAGTAGGTTTTTCTTCTCAGCAGGGATTGAGGGCTTCATCTGTAGCAGCCACCCTTTGTCATAGGGTGATTGATTCACGAGTTCGGGATGAGTGGTGAGTTCCGCGTTGATCTTGGTGACGGAACCAGAGAGCGGCGAGTAGAGTTCTGAGACCGCCTTGATTGACTCGACGGTGCCGAAGCTGGAAAACTGCTTCAGCGTCTGATCTAGTGATGGAAGTGAGACGTAGACTACGTCGTTCAGCGTCTTCGCAGCGTAGTCTGTTATGCCAACGAGTACTTCCCCGTCAAGAGATCTTGCCCATTCGTGCTCCTTGGTGTACAGCAGGTCGTCCGGGATTTCGTACTCTCTTATTCTCAATCTGGTATGGTCGGAGAAACTGGCTATTTATTCAGTAATGCGCTTCCAACCATACTTGGTCTCGTCGTAGAAGGGTGGTTTGACAACCCTTGCATCGGCGTGGGAGTTCCTTACCTTTACCTTGACAGACCGACCGATTTCTGAGTGGGCTGACTCGAGATATGCCATGGCGATGCCTCGCCTCAAGACTGGCGAGAACGTCCCACTGGTGACGCGGCCAACTTCTTGGTCGTTCTTGTTCAGAACTTGGAACCCCTTCCGGGGTATCATGTCGTTCAATATCACTCCCCGCCTAATCTTGGCTGGAGGTGTCTTGGACGCTTCCTGGAATCTTTCACTTCCGATGAAACTGGACTTGTTATTCGATACCACCCACGAAAGGTCTGCTTCAATCGGGTTTGTGGTCTCGTCGATTTCGGAACCGTAGAGTGGCAGCCCAGCTTCGATTCTTAGTGAATCTCTTGCTCCAAGGCCGCACGGCCTCGCATTCTGGGCGAGTTCGCTCCAAAATCTCGTTGCGACCGAATCATTCGCCAATCCCGTGTCCAGAAGAATTATTTCGAAGCCGTCCTCGCCTGTGTACCCTGTTCTGGTGACTAGGGCTCTGCTTCCGAGGATGTCAGATTCGATGTGTCTGAAGCGTTTTACCTCTTTCAAGTTCGTATCGACAAACGGCTGCAAAGTTTGGATCGCCTCTGGGCCTTGGACAGCAATCATGGTAGAAGTTGGCGTGATCTCTTCGATACTGGTCGTGAACATTCCGGAGAATTTCTGCATATGAGCCAAGTCCTTTTGTGTGTTCGCGGCGTTGACTACGAGAAGGTATTCGTCTGCGGCTCTCTTGAGCACAATCAAGTCATCAATTATTCCACAGTCTTCGTTCAGGAAGAGCGTGTAGAATGATCTGCCGACGGGTTGAGTGGACGCCATGGTTGGTATGAGGTAGTCCACGTACTTGCCGGCGTCGGGCCCGGAGACGATTACTCTCCCCATGTGTGAGACATCAAAGATACCTGTGTGGTGTCTCACCCCTAGGTGCTCCTCGACTACGCTCGTGTACCATATCGGCATCTCGAATCCTGCGAACTCAACAAGCTTGGAGTGGGCCTTGTGATAATCGTGGAGGGGCGTTCGTTTCAACGTCCGCGAGGAGAGTAACTCTTTATTTAAGCCGAAGAGATGAGAGACCGAAAATTGATAGCGTATACGCCTGTCAAATCGCCCAGGATGAGCTCCAGATTTCAGCTTGTGGACCTAGTCGATGAATTGGTAGGCGACAGATTGAGAGATGGTGATGTTTTGGTGGTATCGAGCAAGTTCATTGCTGTCTCGGAAGGTAGGGTTCTGAGACTGGATTCTGTGAAGTGTGGTGAATATGCGTATTCGCTCTCCAAACGTTACGTCATGCCTGCCGAACTCTGCGAACTGATTGTAAGGGAATCAGACGAAATTGTCGGGGGAGTCGTCGGCTTCATCCTTGCGATCAAAGATGGACTCATCACGCCGAATGCAGGTATTGACAAGTCGAACGTGGAACACGGCAAGGTTGTGTTGTATCCGAGACGCCCACTCGACTCTGCCTCTTCAATTGTTGAAGCGATGAAATTCCGTCATGGTCTTGACGTCGGCGTTGTAATCTCTGACAGTAGATTGATGCCCACCAGGAAGGGCACGACCGGTGTAGCCCTTGCGGCGGCTGGCCTCGAGGCGATTGTAGACCTTCGAGGGAGACTTGACCTGTTTGGAAATGTGTTGAGGGTCACAAGTCAAGCCATCGCTGATGACCTATGCTCGGGAGCCCAACTCGCCATGGGGGAGGCAGATGAAGGCACGCCCCTCGTCGTGGTTCGAGGCCTGAAACGGACCCTGATTAGAAACACGCGGTATCCTTCGCTCAGCTTCTCGATAAGGAGTGATCAATGCGTTTACATGCGCAGTTTGGGTTACAGTGCTAGGCGACGGGTCCCTCTAGCCTCTTGATGTCTACCTTGAAGTTGTCGGTCACAAGCTTGCTTCCACATTTCTTGCATTTGTTTCCGAATGATTTTAGTATCTCGGTCGGTGACCTCAAATCGAAACCGGAGTAAATTGTATATCCACATTTCGAGCAGACGAGTTCGTACGTCAAAATCGTGATGGGAATTTCTGTTCATCTTAAAAACTATAGCCTCCTCGATAATCCTTGACAAACAATAGCACTGCTCAAGACTATACGCTTGTAGTCTGCGAAAAACCGGATGCCGCAAGGAGGGTTGCGGAGGCATTGGCAGGGACGGGTATCAGGCCAGTTATTGTTGAGGGAGTGGAGACTTTCGAGTTCTTGAAGGCGAATGAAAAGTTCGTGGTCTGTTCTGCTATGGGTCATCTGTACACGATATCAGACCCGTTCAAGCGTAGAGGTGTCTATCCCGTGTTTGATTTGGAATGGTATCCGGTAGATCTCGTGAACAAGGAACTCAAGCAGACGAAGAGGAGAATCGATGCCATAAGGAAGCTTGCTGCCGGAGCGAAGAGGTTCGTTAACGCTTGCGACTTCGACGTCGAGGGAGAGACGATTGGGCACAATGTATTGAGGTATGCGTGTGATGGTAAGGAAGATGTTGCTCTTCGTGCCAAATTCTCAACTCTGACGAAAGACGAGCTTGTGTCGGCCTTCGATGAAGCGAAGCCAAGAACGGGTGAGGGGTTGGCGAGGGCTGGGAGAACGCGTCATTTCATAGACTTCCTCTGGGGAGTCAATTTTTCGAGGGCGCTCTCACAGGCAATCCTCCAAGGCGGTCACCGATACAAGACTGTCAGTGTTGGCAGGGTGCAAGGGCCGACCCTGTTCTTCGTCGTGAAGAGGGAAGCGGAGATCAGAACATTTGTGCCTGTACCATACTGGACGGTGAGGGGCGTTTTTCAGAAGAATGAGGAGCGATTTGAGGCACCGTACAGTGTTGACAAGATTTCAAGAATGATTGAGGCCGAATCAATTGGGAAAGCGTGCGAAGGTCAAGAGGCGGTCGTATCTGAAGTCAAAAGATCGATATTCAGGGAGCGTCCACCCCTCCCCTTCAACACTGGCGAGTTGCAGAAGGAAGCGTTCAGAGTCTTTGGGTTCTCGCCGAGCAGGACTCTACATGTTGCCGAAAGACTTTACCTGGATGCTCTAATCTCTTATCCCAGAACGAGCAGTCAGAAGATTCCTTCGTCGATAGATTATGGGCAGATCATACAGAAACTTGGCCGAATGCGTGATTATGCTGTTTACTCGCAGCGGCTGCTGAAAAAAGAGCTTCGGCCGCGCGAGGGGGAGCAGAGTGATTCCGCGCATCCGTCGATCTATCCGACTGGTGAGTATCCTAAGAGGAGGTTAGAAGTTTGGGAGAAGCGCCTCTTCGACATGATAGTAAGGAGATTTCTTGCTAACTTCGCTGATGATGCCGTGAGGGAGAGGATCTCTGCGACAATAACTGTGGAGGATCATCGGTTCAAGTTGAGTGCCAGCAGGACGATTGAAGAAGGCTGGATAAACTTCTGCGAAGCATACGCCAATCTCTTGGATACTTCGATGCCTGAACTGAATGAAGGAGACGCGCTCAGAGTTGTGAGAGTGAAATGCGAGCAAAAATTCTACTCTCCCCCGTACAGATACAATCAAGCCAGTTTGCTTGAGAAAATGGAAAGAGAGGGAATCGGCACCAAGGCGACTAGGGCGGAGATAATTTCCACACTAATCGAGAGAGGTTATGTGTCTGGAAACAGTTTGGTCGCGACGGATGTTGGTTTGTCCGTCATTGAGACAATGAGCAAATATAGCCCAGACATAATTTCAACTGAGCTGACTCGCCAGACCGAGAAGCACCTTGAGAGAATTGAGGTTTGTGAGGAAGATGGGGAGGGGTTGGTGGAAGATATGATGCGTACGATTTCAAGCCAGACAATCGCTCTCAAATCCATGGAGAAAGAGATAGGGACTGAGATTGGCCAATCGATAACGGCGACTTTGTTCGGTCAGAGTGTGCTGGGGGCGTGTCCTGTTTGCAAGTTGGGGAGGCTCAGGGTCATCCGCAGCAGCAAGACGCGCAAGCGGTTCGTCGGCTGTACAAATTACCGAAACGGGTGCAGAGCGTCGGCCCCGCTGCCACAGAAGGGAGTCTTGAAGCCTGCTTCCAAGACCTGCACCTATTGTGGGTGGCCCGTGGTGTTTGTTAGATTGAGAAGAGCGCCTTGGAGGTTGTGCGTCAACGTAAATTGTACTGGTAAGAGGGGGAGAGATCGTGAGCTGTCGACTGTGCAGAAGACGGGCTGAGAGGGACGCGCTCTGTCGGTATCACTTGGACGCTAGAGATGAACTTAAGAAAGGATATCGAAGGTGGAGGGAGGCCTACTCGGGGATGTCTTGGAGAGAGTATCTAGACAGGATAAAGCGGTTGGATGCAACAGGTCAATGGGCCAAAGAAGTGGCTGACCTGATGGAGGGTCAAGATAATGATTAGGAAGCGGTTCGAATCATGGTGGACCGTGATGAAGGGTAGACTAGAGAGAACCTATGGAAGGAACAAGGGTTTCTCGTCTTTTGTTAAGGGCGGATGGGTGCAGTTCTTGTATATTGTCGGGATTGTCTTCATGGCTGCGGGAATCGTCAATGCCATGATACAGCCAGTCAGTAGTAGTTTCATAATATTCCCTGGGCGTTCAGCGCAGTCAATCTCTGAAACTGCCATCAATGCGATAGCCCTAGTACTGGGGTCGGCTGGAATCTATGTCTCTTACCTCAGCGGGAGGCAGACGACGAAACCTCGGATGGTGAATTTCTACTTGATTCTGGGACTGCTCTTGATTGCGACTGCCTTGTACATAGGAATCTACGTTTACAGCTCCAAAGGCTAGATTCTTGCTGAAAAGAAATTGTTTGCCCAGGCTCTCCCTTGATTGCATCTGAATCGAATGAAAGAATCCTGAAGCTCCACTGAAACTACGAGGTCGGCATACTTTGCCAGAGACCTTGAGCTCTCGCCCGGCGGAGTCGAGTCCATGACGTTCTTGTACAGGTTCAGAACCACGGTTCTGTTTTCAGACCTTGCGAAGTAGGAGAGTGTCCTTCCGATGAAATGCAACTTCCTCCCCCCCGACCTCTTTTCAAGAAATCCAAGTAGATGATGCAAGGAATTCATGTCATCGACTATCAACAACTCATATTTGGTCAAGATTGAATCAACCAACCACTCTTCCAACATCAGGTCATTCGTTGGTATCCTGATGATAACCCCTCTCTTCTGATTATCAGGTTGCTTTTCCGACACGCTGATGATGTTCGCAGCGTAGAATGCGCCAGTGTCTAGTACCAGTACTCTCCATTTCAGCACAGATGCGAGACCGATGAGGAACTGCGCCAAGCGGAGGTTTACCTCTCTCCCTTCGACGACGAAGGTCGTGGTCTTGCGCTTTAGTGGCGCGAAGAATGCGTTAGCCTGTCTTGGCGACGGAAGCCTCATTAACGACAAGTGCCGTCATGAGCTACAAAACATGGACTTAATCTGCATCGCTACGGCCGACGGCCGTGCCTACTACTCAATCCTCACAAGGCTCAGAAGGACTGGTTTGGCGTACAGAAGCCTGACTCCGGAGCTGGTCGACGGCAGATGCGCCTTAATCTTGACGACTAGAGGAGAATTGGACCGTACCAAAGGCGCCGCCGTCGCGATAGAAGATTTGAGCGAAGATCCCGTGATAATGAAATGTCAATTGGTCGCAAAACTCGGAAAGGAGGGTAAGAGGGAGTTACTCCTCGGCATTGATCCAGGGTCGAGGATAGGCGTCGCTATCTTTTACTCCAATGTGAAGATAGCTTCGTTGACTTTCAGGTCGACTGGTGAGCTGCTGGGTATGCTCGACGCGATGGTTCAAAGCATTCCGCATTCGAAACTTGTGGTCAAGATGGGGAGCGGTGCTCCCAAGCACTCTCGGTCGCTGGCCCGAGCTATAATAAGAAGAGTGAGCTCCGCTACGATGGAGATTGTTGATGAGAAGGGTACTTCGTCATATCGCCCCCGGCAGAGAGACCTGACGAGAGACCAGCTTGCTGCCGAACGAATAGCCTACCGCAAGGGCTTACCGTATGCCGTTTGAGTCAATTTGGCTTGTGCTCCGGTTAAGGTTAAAATCTCGTACGATACCCTCAATTTCAGTTAACGGAAAATCCTTCTGGATCAAATTTCGTTTCAACCAGGAAGGCATCAAATCCATTATTCTTTGATCGGCGAACCTTGAGTCAAGAAGGAAGACCAGTCCCTTCTTGTTGGGTGTTCTGATATGCCTACCGGCAGACTGGAAAGCCTTTCTCAGGGCAGGCAAGAGTGAGACGAGAAGATAGGAGTTGTTTCTATCTGACTTGGCAAAGGTGGAGTATTCGGCGAACAAGGTCGGGGATGGTGGCGGCAGAGATAGACCCACGACGATTGAAACGTTCATGAGGTCCCCGGGGAAGTCTTCTCCCTCCGAGAATCGTCCGCCTTGGACCGCCAAGAGCACTGAGTCCTTCCTTTCCTTGAATGACTTCATGAGCTCGCTGGCTTCTTGATTGGTTAGCTTCTTCGACTCCACGACCAAGCTCTCACTTCCCAACCCCTTTTCGATGAGTGGCGAGAGCGCTTCGAGAACTGTGTATGATGGCGCGAAGACCCCAATCCCGCCGGGCCGCATCAAAGCGACGGCTACTATTCTGGATGATATCTTGGAGTACATCTCATATGACCGAAGTTTGAACTTGGTAGTCACACCCAGATCGAGAAGCGTTGTTATCTGGAGTGCCAGGTCTTGTTCCGCTCTGTGGAGCCTTGTCGAACTCGGGAGACCGATAGAACGAAGGAAAAGTTCCGAGGGACTTACCGTGGCCGAGAGCAAAATCGTGGTCTTGAACTTGCGTGTCCCTTCAACGAAGAACTTTGCGGGATCGACGTTGATGATGCTAAGTGAATTCTCCCAACTTGTCAAGAAGAGGTTCTCTTCAGTCAAGGAAGAAAGAAAAGCAGTGAGAAATTTGCCAACCATCAGGATTGAGTGCGGTAACTTTCTCTCGGTGGAGATCGAGTACCACGCAACGCCAGCGGAAGTTGAGAGCTCAAACGAGAGATTCGCTAGCCAAGTCTTGTCGTGGCCCCTACAGAGTTCCTTCAAGAAAGATTCCTTGTCAACAAACCAGCTCTTCGATGTGGAGCAAAAGTCTTGGATGCGGGTCTTCAGGGTACGAAGGGCATCCTGCACGCTTTCGAGGTAGAGTTCCTTCGATTCGTTTACCGCCCTCTCCAAATCTGTGACGGAAAGCGCGACCGTGAAGAGACCGCGAATGAAATCCCTTAGGTTGTGAGCTTCATCGAAGATGACTATTGTTCTTGACGGTTCGAACTGTGTGCTCGTGAAAAGCAGTGATCTTGAAGTTTCATCAAATATGTAGTGATAGGTCGTTGTTACCATCTTAGCGCCGGCAAGCGCCAATCGGGTTACTTCATAGGGACATGCATGAATCTCCTCGCTCTTCTGCAACAGGGTAGAATGAGGGAAGAATCTCATGCTCTTCTGATGTGCCAGGTTGGTTACCTTATTGTTTAGCAATGTCAGGTTGAGAAAGTAAGAACAGAGATTATTGGTGACATGAAAATTGCAGTACCATCTGAAAGCTTCAGACGACACGCTGAAGTGAGACTTCCTCATGAGGAGACAGTAGTCGTACTTGGAGGAGAGGTCGACAGCTGCTAGTTGATTTCTATCCTGCAATCTTGATACCTCTTCCATGACCCTCCAAATCTGTCTCTTGGTCCTACATGCGTACAGTATCTTGAGGTCATCTTCTTTGGCAGCTGCAAGGCTTCCGGCGAGCACGGCTGCCGTCTTCCCAAAGCCGCTTACAGCCTCGACTACGAGGCGTTCTCCTCTCTTGCATGCTTCATAGACAGATAACGCTAACTCTCTTTGACCGGGCCTAAATGATTTGTAATAGAGGAATTCTTCTAGTTCCAACCAGAAGAGATTAATGACGCCTATTTTAGGACAGAGATTTTGCGACGAACTGCTAGACGGAGATCCGTGCCATGAAGCCGTTGCTGCCAAACAGCTCATGAACTGCTCCCGCCACCTTCTTCCTGTTCTCCTCTTGGGTATACACTCTCAAGATGTCCATGAATCCCGTTATGGAACCTACTAACTGGAGTTCGTTTATCGGAACGGTCTTGTGGGTCTTACCAGTTGCGTCTTCTTGGACCAGGATTAGTGAGCTCGGAGCCTCTCTCGTGTAGGTATAGGGTACCGAGGGGGTTGTAGGGACGTCGACGTATACATCAGCTTCATTCACTGCGGCTTTTCTCGCGATGTCTCGAGCCAGTTCTTGCCTAAAACGACTTTGGTCGAAGATACGTTCAACCGTTCTGTCTTTCCTTTGCATGACTTTTTCGAAGACGCATTTTACGAGTCTCCTGCTGTTGTGATCTTGTGCGAGTCTCCTTGCAATCCGTAGCTCGGGTGTATTCGCGTTGAGGTTCATCAATCGGTCGAAGACAATTTCATCTGTGAGTCGAAGATAGTTCTCGATTCTGGAGAAGTCTGTGAGTTTCAGAGCATTGTTAGCAAGCGACATGGAGTGGACCAGCATGAGTTCTGACGCTCGAACCGTTCTGTGGAAGTAGACTGCCTTGAACATTTCGTATCTCGCTATCAATATGGCCTCGAATGCATATAGTGCTGCTTGATTTAGCGCGAGGTGGTTCTTTACTATCTCGATAGAGTCGATTATTCTGTGTATGTCCACTTTGCCATATTCGACTCCAGTAAAATATGAGTCTCTAAGCAGGTAGTCCATAATATCGGCGCTGAGTCCTCCTGCGACGATCTCGTTCATGTAGGGAGGTTTGTTCAACTTTCCCACACAAAGGTCCGAGATTTTTCTGGAGGAGATGCCGTAGTTTTCTAGGATATCTCGAACATTACTTTTCAGAACAATTTTCTGTGAGATGTCTTCATGAGTAAGGTTCGTCTTCTCAGCCAATACTTCTTCGAACAGGTGAGAGAATGGTCCATGACCAACATCGTGTAGAAGTGCAGCCAACCTTATGTCCTGGATCTTGGTTTTGTCCAGGTGAATGTTGTTGGCTATCGATTCTGCCATCAACCCAGCGACGTGCATCGCTCCCAAGACGTGATCAAAACGTGTGTGCACGGCGCCTGGGTAGACCATGTATGCCCCCGCGAGTTGATGAATTCTTCTCAGTCTCTGGACGAAGGGGGAGTCTATCACAGCCCTTTCTACTCCTGTGATTTTTATGTAGCCGTGGACAGGATCCCTGATTTCGGCTACCGTCTTGAGTGTCATGTTAGGTCCATCTCAGCGAATCAACCCGTCAATCTAACCTCGGTATTTCAGCAGAGACTGCCTTCAGTATTCTCCTGTGAACAGTTTCCATGTCTCCTGTCGCGTCGATGATGACCCATCGGAACTTTCGAGCTAGTTCTCTGTAGGTTTTTCTGACGCGTTCTTGTAGCCGCAGGTCTGCTTCGTAGACGTCTTTGTTGACCGACCGCCTCGAAGCGAGGAACGTTGGTGGCGCGTCGAGTACAATGACCAAATCACTCCTGGGGAGTCCATTCTCAAGATTCGCCAGCCACTCTAACGACAGTCCATTTGCTTTTCCATAAACAAGGTTGGATTCTGTATATCTGTTGACGATAATAGTGTTACCTTCACCGAGCAAACGTCTGAGCTCTCCGCATTTTTCCCAGCGATTCGCAGCGAACAGCATGTGTATGAGCTCGGGGGGATGGTTCCTATTCCCGGCGAGGAAGGCTTTGATTTCTCTTCCAATGGGTGTGGTATAATCAGGAAAGGCAAGTAGCTTGATTTTTAGGTGTTTCAGCTTAAATCGAGAGTTGAGCAGTCGACTCTGAGTCTTCTTTCCTACTGCATCTACCCCTTCAATCGTGAGCAAAAACCCATTAGCTCTTGGCATGTAATCAGCCCCTATCAAGTTTGGGTATCATACCGTCAATAAAAGAGTGTCATGCCCAGCAGAACGAAGATTAGTGGAATTATCTTCTTGAAGTAGCTCTTGGTGAATGCTATTGCTTTGTCGGTGAGCGATGCGAAATCGTTCAGCGATTCTACTCCTATCAGTGGCATATCTATCGAGAAATCTGCTGTGGTGTATTTGCATCTCGCCAGTCTTTTTTGCGCGTTGTGAACAAGTTCCATGATAGCCCTGATGATTTGTTCAACGGGCGTAGACTCGCCAAGAGCGAAGTATCCGCGGCTTACCAAACTGCGTGCTGCGAGGTTGTGGGTGTCTGACGTGCATAATTCGATAAGCTCCATTCCCTCTTCCCTTAACTGGTCGTCCAGTTTTTGCCGGAGGCCTACTCTTGCGTTGTTCGAGTCGGCTGCAATCAGGACACCTTTGAAAGTGTCAGTTTCTAGGAAGATGACGCCTATTCCGGCGTCGCTGATATCTGATCCGTGCTTAAAGCTGATCTCTGATGAATGGGCGTACCCCACCATCAAATTCTGTTCTTTGCTGGATACTAGACCATCAAGAAGTGCTATCCAATCTTCTTTTCGAATCCTTTCCGATGATGCGTCTTGTCCGCCGATTGAATTATGCGCATCAACCAGAGCAAGGTCTAGGTTACGTTCGAGAGCTGCTGCCGTTGCGTCTTTGATTATTTCGGGATCGAGATCATCTGAGTTGAAAGGTGCTCTTGATACTATTGCTAGGATCTGGTTGCCGAGAGCTAGACTCGTTATGGTTGTGTTTCCGAACTTTCTGCGAAGCGGTCCTTTGAACCCTTCTGATTGGTCTGCTGTTAAGGACTTCACGAATTCTCCGAGTCTGGTTGCGTAGAGGTTCGTGTATTCGTTTTTCGGAAGATTTCTCTCGTGGCCGCCCGTACTATGGAGAACCATCGGGATGGCATCTTCATTCAGCGTCTCAAAAATTCTCTCCGATAGATTGTAGCTTCCTACAGGGAAGAAAGGTCCAGGATGGAGCCCTGGTAGGATGAGTGCTATTTTCTTGTCTTGGTTTAGAAAGCAGAAAATTTTTGTATGAACTGTTTCATTCTCAGAGTACATTTCGAAGTAGGTCTCTAATTCACTAGGGTGTTTCGCAACCCACGTTTTCATGAAGGCTTGCAGGAGTTGCAGCGAAGTTACACCGTGTTTGTTTCTGAATTTGCCGAGTTTTCGAAGAAAGACGACTGCTGTCAGTACCATCACCAGTCCGGTCGAGCAAGGGATGATGTAATCGGGAAGGGTAGCTCCGAATCTTGGCAGTATGATTCCGAACAATGACATAGGATGAATTGCTGCCAAGCCTAAGCTCTGGGAAGTTCTTCCCATGAAAAGCCCGTTAATGACCACCAGTTCGAAGCTCATGGCTAGGAATCCACCGAAAAGAAATGAATTGAATTTGGGTGACGGTTGGTTAGTCAGTACCGAGTCGAGCGTCCCAATTGTGAAGATGAAAAGCCAGATGAGGCTTGAGACCAGGAATAATGCGAATGTTCGTCTCACTGAAATGATTGAATTCTTGTCAGAGAACCGGATTGCACTCACCACTATGAAGAGGGCGAGGAGCCCAGCTACGACTGCGAGAACGCCTGTAGTGGTTGGTAAGTTCCCGGCCTTCACCGCGAGTGTGACAAGTGCGGTACTGGCGATGATGTAGAAAATCGCTAATGCTTCTAACGAAGGCAGTTTGAATAGATGTTTGTATCTACGTGCTAATGTTTCGGTTGAGGAAGCGTACAGATCGAAAGCACCGAACTTACTTGAAGAGTAAGTTGAGTATGATTG
>JACPTA010000086.1 GCA_016193005.1 Nitrososphaerota archaeon
CGCGACGAAACCTTCGTAGCCGCTGTCGATCACGGCTAATACAGATTCTTCAGTTGGATAGGCTTTGCCAAGCATGGTATTCTCCAGCCTTACCCCGACAGTCGGAGTGAGGTCGAGGAATTGGCTCATGATGGCCGTGCGCGAAAGCCGGCCCTCGCAACGGGACTGATCTTGGTTGAGGAGATAATCCGCACGGACCTGGGGTCGACACCAAGCTCTCCGAGTCTTGACGCCAACTCCTCCAGGCTGCTCCCCTCGGCAATCATCCTCTCTTTGTCGGTCGCCCTGAAGGTACGCGGGGGCTCCGACTGGAGCGATTCAAAGTGCTCATCGATGGCTTCCTTGATGAAGCCCGAGAGCGCGCCCTTCCTACCACCGTAGGTCACTCTCACTGCCCTTCTCAACCGTCTCACAGTCTGCTCCGGCAGAGAAATCGTGATGTTTACCATTCCGATGTCCATTACGTAATGAATACGTAGATAATATTTAAACGACTCCTTTTGCAGCATTCATGGAGAAGAAAGTAACCGTCTGAGCGCCTGCAACTCACCGCTCCGCAGCTTCGCGAGTTCTTCGAACTTGGATTGAATCAGCGATCTGTACTGCCTCCTGATTTCGTCGTTTGCAAATTGTTTCACTCTCTCAGCTACGTCGGCCGGGTCTGAGGAATCAGCGTAGAGGAGAGAATCGCCGAAGATTTCCTCCACGACCTCCTGCCTGGAGGAGATTGTCGGAAGCGAGCTCGCGGCGTACTCGAAGAGGACGTGCGAGAGCGTGTAGGGCTCGTCCGTAACGTTGACCGCAAAGTCCGCGGAAGCCTTGAGCTTCTCATACTCCTCCCTCTCAAGAAGACCGAGATACCTGACGTTTGCCGGTAACCTCTCTCCGATTCTGTGACTGAGCTTCTCCGGGGGTCCCGTTACCAAGAGAGTGACCGAACTGTTCAATGCAACTGCTGCGGCCTCCTCCTCGATTCTCTCAAGCGGATGACCTCCGTGAGATGCGATTGCTATGATCCCGTCGCGCGAATATCTCTCCCTCAGAGATTCGTCTCTCGCATGGGGGTTCTTCTTGACAAAGTCATGAATGACGCCCACATTCCTTGCGCCCACCTCCACTAGCATTCTCCCCCAAACCGCGTGTGGTGCCGTATTCGCGTGAGCTGCACGAGCGACGAATCTTTCGAGCATGCCGATTACGGTCGAGACCGGGCTGTTCCCGAGAGTCTTGACACTCCAGATTGAATGGTGGTCAATGACTAGTCTTGCTTTCGCCGCCCTGCAGTAGAAGAGGCAAGCGAGGGGACAGAATACAGGCGGATTCTGCGCGTAGACGACCTCCGGTCCCTTCGTTGAAAGCAGGAAGAGAGTTCTGAGGAATAGAACGAGATACCGGAGCGGAGCAAGGTAACGAGGTCCGTAGAGGAAGGTGATGGTCACTCGTTCGGCGCCAATGGCTTCAGCTAACTCATCGGCCCTGTAACCGAAAGGGACCCCAAAGAAGGGTAATTATGCGCACTCGATCACCCCCGTCCTCCGAGGTCTAGCAGCTCATCTATCTTTTGGCCGACGATGTCTGGATTGGTTTTGAACTCGTGTTCCCATGCCACCAACACTCGCCAGCCACTCTTGACCAGTGCTTCATGGATTTGTAGATCCTTGATTTTCTTTCTGAGCCATTCTGGCACTGTTGGGGAGTGTTCAGGGCACGCGTGCCAGAAGCAGCCGTTACAGAAGATAGCGATCTTTGCGTCGGGCAGGACAATATCAGGAAAACACAGGCCCTCGATGCGCCGATTCACGATAAATGGAATATCCCTTTTCTCCAACGATTCGCGCGCCATCAACTCTATCTTGGTGGGTCTTGTCATGTGTGTTAATTTGTCCTTTGCTTCGGGATGCTCCTCCCACCATTTCTTCAGGTAAGTTCGGCTCCACTCAGAGAGTTGCCGCCTCCTTTCCGATGTCCAATACAATCTTCTCTTCTCTCCAACAATAGCTAAACTAGGACTCGTCTCTTTTGTCAACCCCTTGTTCCACGGAATCAACCCCTTATGGGAATCTGACATTTTCCGTCGCACTTCCGGAGTGAGATAGCTTCCGCTACGCCCGCGAAAGAATTGGGAAAGTTTGGCTTTTGTTGCTTCAGAGTGATGCCTTCCTAGCCATAGTGTATTACCCTTCTTGAATTCTGTTCTGGGATGTCTTCTTCTATTCCAGTGCTCGTGGGTCAGAAGGTACCTGTCGAGAAATTTTCTCTGCCCCTCTGACATTCTACGACGAGCTTGTTCCAAAGGGTGACGCCCTCTAAGCGGGCTCGGTATGCCCCTCCTAGCCTCCGACATGTTCCGTTTTGCTTCGTCCGTATGATGTCTCCCCGTATTCGCTTGCGATATCTTCATTCGAGTCTCGATAGCGTGATGGCTTCCTTACTTCAATACCTAATCATAAAGCGCGCACCTAAAACCGCCACTGTCGCACCAAGGACCAGACCTACGGTAAGAGAACAAACAAATGGCCCAAATCTTTCTAGTTTCAGACTGTGGCTAATAAGAAAAAG
>JACPTA010000033.1 GCA_016193005.1 Nitrososphaerota archaeon
CATATTTTGCCAGAGCGTTCTTGGAGGATTGAGGTCTATACTCGGGGAGGATGGGAAAAAGGGAGTCGTGAAGAACTACAATCTCCTCCGGCTAATTGACTATCCCGAGTACGTTCATCATGTTCTTGTCTCTGTCTTCGAGGAAAGTGGAGCTGCGGTGCTGGAGAGGGCTATTCTGAACGAGCTCTATGCGAGGATTGACGAGGAGCTCCCAGAGGGAAGGTGTGAGGGTTTTGTAACATACGTCAACTTGGCAAGAAACCTTTACGCGCGAAGCAGTGGGAGGACTCATACGATAACTCAGGAACGAGATCTTGTTCAGCTCGGGGTCCCCAACCCCACGGAGAGTTCCCGTCTCCACGAAGAAGAACGAAACACTCTTCATTCCTGAATTGAAACTTCTACTGCCGCATCTTTCGTAGGATAGTAATTATCCAAGTTTCTCTTCCCGTACTTCTTCGTGAAGAGCGCTATCGTTCCCTGCAATCCCTTCTCGTCCAAGATCTTGACCATGCCTCTGAAGCTTCGCCCCCGTACAGTTATTTTCACCTCAGGGTTGCTCATTACATTGATGAACCTGCTGGTTGCCTTGCCCAGGAAGGGGATGAGAAGGATGGCGTCTCCCTTCACCACGAACTGAACCAGGCGCGGAAGCTTTCTCCCGGTCTTCCGTCCAGCGACCGTCAATGTGACCACCCTTCTCTCTCGAGTGTCTGGCGTATCCCGGAACCGTACATCCAGTGTCTTGGAAATAATCACGCTATTTCGGTATTAGATCTCTCCGCATCCTGGCCTCCATCCCACTTATACCTTCCAAAGCTTTATCCCGTTCTCAACGGATTAACCCGCAATTGACTGGTTGGAGGAAGGCATTGATTTTCTTCTCCATCATCGCAATCGCCCTTGCGTTCCTGCCTGTTGCTCCGATATCATTCCGCTGTCACCTCGGAGGTCCCATGACAGATATGAACGCCGTGATAGCCTACGGCTCTCCTACTTACTCGGTCTTCAGGGTAGGGACGGTGTTACTGCTTGGGAGACTAACGTTTGTGGCAGTACCAAATTTCACGGTGAGCGGACCCGGGATATCGTGCTACTCGGGCTCCGTCTCCGGTTGATAATGCTCCTCGCCGCTCCTCGGAATCGAACAAGGGGAAGGACAATATCCCCACCGACGCTCCAACTCCTCTGCTAACTCAGCAAGAGACTCTCAATCGCTCTTGCATCAGTTATGATATCGGCTAGCCGGTTGAGTGAGGCATCCACAGCTTCAGAGAATCGGCCAGCCCCACCGAACCGCTCTAGCGTGTCTGGGGGGACGAACTTGACCAGAAGGTCACCTGTCCCAGGGGGAAGCCCGGCGAAGTGCACTGTGAGGATGCCGTAATCGCGCAGCAGAAGCATCGAAAGCGCCGCAGTAGCGTAGCCTCGTAAGGGACTATGGGAGAAGAGGTTACCTTCGCCCGTTCCATCGCGATTTCGAGGATGTCCTCCGCAAGCAGTTGAGCTGTGACAGCGTTCTCGACCAATCGCTTCCCGAACCTTTTCCGTAATTCAACTCCCACAAGCTTAGTCGTCTCGACCAGTGATAACACTTTGCTTGGGTGGTAGGCCCCCAGCGATCGTACAATCGCGCCGTATAGCATCGGCCTTGCTTCCAGGCCCAACTCGAACCCCTTGGCACGTATCTTCGCGACGATCCCCTTCTCCCCCGCCATGAGGCCGGCGCGTGGCCCCTTGCACCCATACTTGTCGAGCCCCGTCGCTCCAACGTCAACCCCCAGCTCTAGCATCTTAGGCTGATTGAGCACGGCGGGTCCGACTCTCGCGCCGCCCGCATCATCCGCGTAAACCGGAATTTGGCGCGTCTTGGCAAGCCGAATGATTCCTGTCATCTCCTCTAAGGGGAGAATGTCGTACGTCACTGCCATCCGTGTCAGCACCACGAGGGAGACCTTCTCCTCTCTCCGCAGCGCTGTTGCGAAGGCGTCCCACCCTTTAGTGTCGACGAATTTCGCCCCAGCCAGCTTGGCCGCGCGGACTACGGTGGGATGACTGTAGCTCGCGGAGACGCCGAGGACTACCTCGCCCGGCCTCACCAACGCCAGATGAGTCGCGAGGGTTGCCGCAGCCATTCGGTTAAAGACCGCAACATCATGAACCTCCTGATTTCCTCCGAGGTGCGAGAGGGCAACTGTACGCAACTTGTCGAAGAAGAGGGCGGGCGAGATTTCATCATCGAGAGGATCTTCCGAACCGCTGGGCAGGACAATCTTCCTCTCTAGCCCGCTGAAATTAAACACCGAGCGCAGGCCTTGTTCTTCAATCCTCTTGCTTATCAGTCGCCAAGCCTTCGACAGCTTGCGAAGATCATCTTGTGTATCGCTGAGAATCTTGCCTCTAGCATACGGGAGAGCCTCTGCCAGAGGATTGCCGAGCCGATCTTTTTTCGTCTCCTGTGGTTCGGTCCGGGAATACATCTTCTAGCTTCTCTGCGAATGCGACTGAGCTCATTACTCTATAAGAGTGTTGCTTGTTCGATCGTTCGAATGAATATTCACAAGTGAAGATCGCTCAGAGGAAGATGGGCCTTCGCTTCATCCGAATACATCTTCAAGTTCGTCGAGGATTGACCTGACAGCCATCTCCCTAAGGTTCAGAGACTGCGAAATACTTTCTACCTCTCGGTCGTGCTCGTCGAGTATATGGAAGAGAACCCTCTTTGTGTCCAGGCCTTCCAGCTTGCTTGCGATTCTGGCGGCCTCAGTCATGGCCGTGTTCTTCAACGATAGAAGCGCAACCCGCTCTCCTTCAACTGCCCTCATCTTCTTGTCCACGTCATCCACTATCTCCGAGATGAGAGAGAGTCTCTCTCTGTCATCTGGATTGTCCAGCGCGATCCTGACTCGTCTATTGAGGAGACCGATTTCTCGCGAGGACTTCTTGGCCGGAGCTCCACCGAATGCGACGGCTCTCTCCATGAAGAGATTTGGCGCCAGGTCCATCGTTATCGAGATGCTCTTGGCCAACAAATACCTCTTCCTTTCAGGGCCGTTAGGGCTGCTTTCAAGGAGCGAGGTTACAAGGCCTGCGCTTTCCATAATTGAAAGATGTTTTGCAACCAGCGGCTGCCCCAGACCGAGCTCTTTCGAGAGCTGAAGCGCGTAGCACGCCTCCTGGCTGAGCCGCTTTATTATCCTCCGCCGAACTGGATTCTCGATGACCTGCAGGACCGAATCGAGTTCTCCCTGCTTCATCTCAGATCAATCCTCTAACAAAAAATTTTGGCAGACCTACCTGAGGTCTACCCTTCGCGCCTTTCCTTCGAGCTTCGGCTCCTTCTTGGGGAGCTTCAACTCAAGGATTCCGTTTTTCATAGTCCCGTCGACTTTGTCGGTCACGACCTGTTCGGGCAGGCTGAAGTACTGGTGGAAGGACGAGTATGACCTGCGTTGCTGTGTGCCCTCTGCACTCTTGCTCTCGTTATCTGATTTCTTCTCGGCCTTGAGTTCGAGACTGTTTGGATTGACCCGGACTTCGACATCATCCTTCGCGAAACCGGGTAGCTCTGCCGTCAGGATGAAGTGGTCACCTCGATCCTGGATTTCGAGGCTGGGTTGCCTGCTATCGAGCTCTGACCAGAACGACCTCAGTGAGCTTGGGAAGAGAGGTTCCATGAATTCGCCGAATGGTTTCATGAAGTCGTCGAGGATGCTGGATAGCCCGCCGTTCGGGATGGCCAATGCGGTTGTGTCAGGGTCGGACCGTCTCTGGGACTTTCTCTTTGCGTTCTTTTCGGTCATTGTTGTTTCACCTTAGTATACTACCATCAGTAGTATACCTATATAAATATTGCTGGATCTAGGTTACCCTTAGCGAACAAGGATTCGAGTTAGGTCTCGTTGCGGAGTCCAGCTCTCAGATCTCTGCAATCGAGGTTAGCATATCGAATATCCACCATCTACGACCAAGGCCGCGCCGGTAGCAAATGAGGATCGTTCCGAGGCTAAGAATAGCACCGCCTGCGCTATTTCTTCTGGCCTCCCAAGTCGGCCGATAGGATGCTTGGCGATGAGGGTCTTCCTACCTTTCTTCGGGTCCTGCTGGTGCCTGAGGATTCTATCGGTCAGAGGAGTATCTATCGCTCCCGGGCAGACGCAGTTAACGCGGATTCCATCTTTGGCGTGCTCAAGAGCCATCGCCTTTGTGAGAAGTATTACTCCGGCTTTCGTAGCGCTGTACGCGGCAAGGTTCTCCATCGCGACAATCCCGAGCTGCGAAGCGATGTTGACGATGGCACCCCTTCGCCTTTCGATCATGTACGGCAGCGCGTGCCTCGAGACGAGGAAGACGCTTTTCAGATTCGTGTCGACGACCCTGTCCCATTCCTCCTCCGTTGTCTCCACCAGAGGCCCGACAAGTTCGATTCCCGCGTTGTTGCAGACAATGTCCAGCGTTCCATATTTCTTGACGCACCCGTCAACAAGACGTTTCACCCGCGAATCGTCCCGAACATCGGCCGGAATGAATGTGGCGACACCCCCTTGCTGCTCGATGGCTCGGGCGGTCTCTCCCCGTTTGATGTCCGCTATGACGACTTTGGCTTTCTCTCTTGCGAAGAGTTCGGCTACAGCACGACCGATCCCCGAATTACCTCCGGTTACGAGAGCCACCTTACCTTCTAGTTCCAAGAAGATGCCTCCTTAACGACTCCGGCTAACGGAAATTAAAGGCTTGGAATTGAGTGAGCTTTCTTTGAACGGCGCTTGCTCGAATGAAGAACAGGTAGCGCAGGCTTTCATCGCGCCTGATTCTGGCACGATTGTCGGTTCTACTCGGGGAAAATGTTATTCTATCCTACAGATGACCAGCGACTCTCGCGGGCGAACGGCGCGATAAATCGCACAGAGTAGATATCCAATAATCCTGAAAGTCCCCGCAGTGTACGGGCTCTTTCGTTCGAATCCCATTTAAGCTGATTTCCCCAATTGAGTGCGGGTTGATGCTCGACGAGAGAGAATGAAGAAGGCTTCTCGATGCCGCTGGCAGCGCCCGCATTCACTCCGCCCCCTTTTCAAGCGATGCCAGACGGAAGACTACTCCTGATGATTTTCGAGGCAGATCAGAAAGCTCTCGCATACGAGGTGCCAGAACCTCTCCGACCGTCAGAGGACAACCTCTGCCTCGCTTGGATCGGAGACATGCGGCAACCGACGCACACCGTCAACCTCTCCCACGAATGCCTGACCGCTATCAAGACAAAGTACAAGCGTTGGGTGGGTTGGTACATCAACTACATCTGGGTGAGCCACGACATGGCTCTGACCTTCTCAAGGGAGCTCTACGGCTGGCCGG
>JACPTA010000127.1 GCA_016193005.1 Nitrososphaerota archaeon
ATGAACGAGCAGATTGATTGGAGGAGGTACCACGTGCCCGACGAGGCCCCGCTCGGTGTGATAACCCATATCTGCCTTCCATGCTTCGAAAAGGTCTTTGCAGTGGTTGACGGAGAACCTCGACTCTGTGGTATCGGGAGCCTCGTGGACGAGGAAATTTCGATAAGCCAGAACAAAGAAAGCAGGGACGCAGTGAGCTACATCGTTCCGACAAGAGAAATCTTCGTGCCGTCCTTGAATCCTGATACTTTCAGGATCGAACACGTGCGTGTCAGACGATTCATGAGACGCGCAGGGGGAAGCATCCTGAAAATCACAGCCGAGGAGGGACGCATCGCGAACGTCAGCCCAGACCATCCACTCCTAGTAATGACGGCAGAGGGAGTCGAAGTCAGACGAGCAAACGAGATTGCTGAGGGCGACTACCTAATTGCCTCTAAGAGAGTCCCCAGAGCGAATGAAATCTCTGAGAAGAAGGTGCTGGACCTTGTTGACTGCTTTGCCCAGTCCAACCTCACAAACAAAATCACGGTTGTGGGGGCAAAAGAGCTGCTCTACCGAGACGTAAAAGTCAAATTGGCTCATGGGCTCGGAGTCCCCGTCCATCAGATAGACAACTGGCGGAGATACGATAGAGTTCCGCTATGGGCTTACCTCAGGATGGAAACCGACAAGGGCCTCAGAAAGGGCATGCGGCTTCTCGGCAGCCGTTCTCACGGAGAACCGCTACCTTCCTCTATCGAGCTAGGAGACGATATGGCGAGACTTCTTGGCTTTTACCTTTCGGAAGGGTGCAGCAATTGCAAACAAAATAACGTCGTATCGTTCTCGTTTCACAGTGGTGAAACCGCTTTTCACTCCGAGGTCATTGGAATCCTTCACCGTCTCTTCGGAGTCGCTCCGACGATAAATCGTAAGAAGAAGGACAAAGCAGTTCAAATAACGGTGTACAATAAGGCGCTTGCTCTACTGTTCTCCGAGGCTTTGGACGCGGGCGTAGATTCGAATTCAAAGCGGGTCCCCGATTTTGTCTTCTCCATGCGAGACGAATTCATTGAAAGCCTGCTCGATACATACTTCGCAGGGGACGGCTATCACTACCGCCCGACAAGACACGTCCAGGCCTCCAGCTCCAGCGAAGAACTCGTTCAAGGCCTCTTCCTGTTGTTGAAGAGGCTGGGCGTGGCTGCATCGGTCAATCAGTACGGAAGATACTACAGACTGGACTTGGAAGGGGGAGGTAATCTTTCGACAGTTCGACAGGTCCTTCCCATGGTTCTTTCAAAGAAAGGGCTTGCAACAGAAATCATCGAATACAGACCTTCAACGTCTGAAAGGATTCCTGTTATCGCATTTGCGAAGGATGGCGCTTATCCACCCAAACTAAGACAGTTCGTCGGCGGTCGTTTCTCAGAGAATTCGAGAATAAGCAGCGTGGTCTCGGAAAGACTCGGAATCCTTGACGAGAGATCGAAGAATCTTGCGGCCGGAGATATACAGTGTGTTAGGGTCAAAAAGGTCGAAGCCCTTGATTACAATGGTGACTACTATAATATCGAAACGGGTAGAGAATTGCTTCCGAACTACATGCATGGATTTGGAATATTCTCCCATAACTGCTCCACGAAGGTTCCCTATAAGACGGTCGGCAAGGAGTACATAGCCGATAGACCGGAGATAGAGTCGGAGATCAGGAATGCCCTCAGAGAGGCTTTGAGGAGATTGAGCATCTACCTCTCGAAGAAGGGAAGCATGGAAGCAGTCCAGAGGAAGATCAACATATACGGGAAGTACCTTCCCATGATTGCGAGGTTCTCGACGGAGCTCGCGGGGCAGAAGAAACTTCCGAATTACAGGCGGTTGGTGAAGGAGTCAGATGAGACGCCGAGCGAAGAGGGAGCTGCTGTTGGCGATGAACAGAAGAAAGAAGGACAGGGAAAACTGAATGGGTAAGCGAAAATCGAAGAGTACAGCTGACGTCAGGAAGGGACGCGTACAGAACCTCCTCAAAGAGCTTGGGGGGAAGGTCTATAGCGACCTCGACGAGGGAAGATTCCCCAGCGTAGAGTTCGCGAGCCGTTCTGTGCGGAACATCGTCTATGACCGAAAGCTCGCGCAGTTCATTCTCGGGCCAGCAAGCGTGAAGCGGTCCTCCAGCAACATCAAACACATTCGACCCTTCACGCAACTGATCTGGCTCGCGGACTTTGCGAAGAAGCTCGTTGAAGAGAAGAAGACATCTACCCTCAGAGATGTCTTCTACTCGGCCCAAGCATTCAACGTTGAGTTCATGGACCAAGCAGAGTCGGACGAACTTATCACGGACTTGGAGGTCCTTCTCGAACTGGCTCGAGAGGATTTCAACGTCTTTCCAGAAGAGAGGAGCGCGATCTTCGGCAATCTCACTATCGAGTACACCGTGCCTGGCTACGAGGGAAAGAAGCTCGACCTCTCCTCGCATCCCGATGGAGTGATGATCGGACCGGCGCTGACCACCGCCGAGTTCGCCGATAGCAATGCCGAGATGGTGCTTGCCATCGAGAAAGGCGGTCTCTTCACCAGGTTCGTGGAGGAGGGTGTACACAAGAAGCACAAGGCGATTCTCGTGAACACCGCCGGCCAACCACCGCGCTCGACGAGGTACCTTCTCAAGAGATTAAATCAGGAGTTGAAGCTACCGATAGGCATACTGTGCGACGCCGACCCTTGGGGCGCCCATATCGCGATGGTGATAAAGAGCGGTTCGGTCCAAAGGGACGAACCTGTCGTTGTCAGAGACGGCAGCGGCCGAGTCAGTCTCAGGAAGATTGGTGAGTTCGTGGACGAATGCATCGACAAGTACGGCTACTTCAACGACTCGTTCGGGAACGAGCTCTGTAGCGCGATTCCCTTCGAGGTCCTCACAATTGACGAGACGCACAGGGTCAGATTCAAGCCTCTGTCTGCGGCGGTCCGTCACCGCTACATAGGCCAGCTTTACCATCTCACCACCTCGAGTGGCCGAACAGTTTGTGTCACCCCGAACCACAGTGTCTTCGTACTGCGGGAAGGAAAGATTCAGTCCATCCCTACCACTGAAATCAGCACGGGGGACCTGTTGGTGATTGAACGCAATTCATCGATTATCAACAGGCAACCAGTCATGGTGAATGTGATCAAGGAGCTGACCGAACTCTCACGAGAAGTGAAGCTCCCCAGACTATACGTACACATCGAAGACGAGGCCTCAAAGCACCACAATCGGAGGAATTTGCAGACCTTTGAGTTGGGGAGGAAGAAACCCAGGCTGAGCAAGCACATTCACTCGTCGTTCGTGAGCTGTAGAAACAACAAGGCGCCTGACATGCTACCTGCAAAGATGTGGCTCACCAGGGAATTCGCTCGTCTGCTCGGGTACTACATTTCTGAGGGTAGAGTCTCAATGGCAAAGGATGTTCCCAGGGCGGTGGAGCTATCATTCGGCCTCGACGAGCTGGAGATTGTCGAAGACGCCGAAAGGTGCATCCGAGCTGTCTTGCCAAGAGCCACGATTAGGAGGTTCGTGGACGAACCGGGGAACGGAGTGACTGTAAGGTTCGGTGGGACCCCGACCGCCATCCTCTTCCTGAAGCTGTGTGGTACTGGCTTCGCCAGGAAGCATGTTCCAAACATGATGTTATCAGCGAGGAGAGAGCACGTAATTGAGTTCCTCAGGGGTTGCTTTGGGGATGGTTATGTCACCAACTCGGGAGGGCTCGTCTGGACCATGAAGAATCCGGAGTTGATATCTGAACTTGCCTACCTCATGGCGCAGAATGGGATAACTGCATCAATCGCGAAGGAGAGAACCAAACTGATAGTCTCTGGAAGTTCAGAAGTAGAGAAACTCGTTTCGACAGTGCTCCACGATGACGATAGAGCTTTCATCATGTCACATATCACGTCCACGCGTCAAAGCTCCTACCTCATGCCGAAGGCATTCCCCGTTGTATCCAGCGGCTTGGTGTGGTTGAAGAAGGAGTTCTACAAACACGGTGGTCACGACGCAAGGTCCAAGATTCTATACAGGAGAATATGCGAGGTGATTCAGAATGGCAAGGAAGGGGGAACCGATCGAGCACACCTCGCCAGAGCACTAGAGCACTTGCTTGATTGCCAGATCGGCCCTCCTGTTGGGGAGTCGAGGATGCAAATCAATGCGATACTCAACCTGGTCGAGAGCGATATCAGCTTCGACCCGATAGTCGACGTCGAAGAAACTCCGTCTGTAGACGAGTACGTCTACGACGTGTCGGTTCCAGGTGTGGAACGGTTCATTGGGGGCCGTTCTGGAATCGTCCTTCACAACTCAGCGAACGCCGCACATCTGCGTGAGCTCACGACACCCAAAAAGCTGTATGGCTGGGAGTTTATGCAAGTATCACGCGTGACGAGCCCATTGTCATCGAACGAGATGGTTACATCCGGAACGAAGAGATTGGGGAGCTGTATGATTCCGTCAAGAGTATACACGATCCTGGTTGTACATTGTCACCAGAGCAGACAAAACTGAACGCGCTCTGCTGCTCGTCTTCGGGCAGGGTTGGAATCATGCCGGTTTCGGCCCTTGTGAAGCACAAGTACGACGGCGAAATTTACGAAATAAGTGTTCCAGGGGGTTACACAGTCAAAACTACAGGTAATCATAGCATCGAAGTCTTCGATCAGAAGACATTCACGTTCGAAGCCAAGGCTGTTAGGGAGGTGTTGGAAGGCGACTTGGTAGCCTCGTGTTTCGGAATTCCGAACAACCAAGGCGTGAAGGAAGTAAATCTCCCTGAACTAATAGCCAGCGAGTGTCCAGGACTGATGGACCACATCTTCGTTGAAGGAAGGGAGGCGACAAAATTTGTCGCCAAGCTGAAGAAGAAGTATAGCAAGAAAACACTGAGGGAACAGTTCTAT
>JACPTA010000087.1 GCA_016193005.1 Nitrososphaerota archaeon
CGAAGACAACTGGCGCCTGGCATGCGACAATACTCGTCGAAATCAGGTCGTCACAAATACCATTGACCGCCTTCCCGATGATATTAGCTGTGGCTGGCATGATTAGAAAGAGGTCTGCACTCCGCGTAAGCTCAGCATGTGGTACTTTGACCTCGGTGGTCATCTGGAAGCTATCAGTGAAGACCCGATGGTCAGATAACAGTCTCAGTGCATAGGGAGACAAGAATTTCTGCGCTGCTCTTGACATCATTACATGAATTTCTTTAGCGAAAGATTGCTTGAGCAAAGAAAGGTAATGGGGTACAGCTAGAGCCCCTGCAGAGCCTGTTATACCAAGGAGTAGGTTTCCGCATGGCAGGTTAGTCCTGCCCTAGGCACCAATTATCCAGTCAAAGGCTCAAGGCCCAAGAAGAAGGCGGTGCAGGCTCCGACTGCACCTTTACGCGGTAGGCTTTCTTCCGGGTCGAGCCATCGAAACTCCGGCGAGCGCCACCGCTACGATGGCGACGATTAGCGCTCCGATAGTGAGTGAGTCAGGTCCTGCTGGCAGCGGGGTGACTGGCTGCTGGAGGGCTTGGACCGCGGCTTGCAGGCGTTGAACGTCGGCCCGCAGGCTCCCAACGTCGCTCCTGACCGCACTGGCCTCGGTGCCGGCGGCAGCAGCAGCACTGCTAACGGTGTCGATGCGGTCGCCTAGTGCTTCGATCGTGGACTGGAGTCCCTGAAGCGTCCCCTGTACCGTAGCAACATCACTCCGCAACGTGCGGGCCTCTGCGCTTGCGGACTGGAGGGCAGCCTTCTGCTGCTGAATCTCGGCGCGCAGCGTGAGGACTTCGACCTGAAGCGCGACGGCGGGCATCACGAGTAGCGCCGGTTCCGGAGTTCCCGGTTGGACACCGATCGCCCGGAGGAAGGCAAAGTTGGTGATGAAGAGCGAACCCGCTTGCGCTCCCACGCCGAACCGCACCTCGGACGGGTTGTTCAACGGAGGCCCCTCGGCAACAACAGTGATGTCTCCGCCGCGTGAGACAACGGCCACGCGGTCTTGCAGAAAGATTGCCACGTAGAGATTGCCGAACTCATCAAAGGTAATTCCGTCCGCCCCGCCTAAGAGAGCTTGGTTTTCCACGAAGACAGTAGCCCGGCCCGCGCTTCCGTCCGGGTTCAGTGCAATGCGGACAATGCGGCCGAACTCAAAGTTAGCGGCGTACAGGTTGGTGCCATCCGCGTCGAAGGCGAGGCCGTTCGCGCCGAACGGAACTGGGGGAAACGGCGGCTCAAGCGGCGTTTCACCCCTGAGGAGCGGGTCTCCACTCCAAACGCTCGCCGCGCCTTGCTGGTCGATTTTCCACACCCTGCCACCGAAGAGGTCGGAGACATAGAGGTTGCCGTTCTTGTCGAAGATGAGACCATTGGGGAACCCATCAGCTTGGCCATCGGGGGTTACGAGAGCCGTGAAGCGCGAGGCACTTCCATCCGGTGTCACCCGCCAGATTCCATGAGTAGTCGGATCAAAGCTGGGGAGGCCGACATAGAGATTCCCGGCTGGATCGAAGGCCAACCCCGTCATGGTACCATTCACGGGGGGAGGGAGACTGGCGAAGGTGCTGGTCTGGCCCGTGGGCGAGACTTTCCTTATCTCACCCGTGACCATACTGAGATAGATATTCCCTTGCGCATCGATAGCGAGACTTTCAGGGAGTTCAAGGGCAGCAGGGTCAAATTTCTTCACCGTCGAAATCGCTTGGGCAGAGGCCGGAATTGCACCGAGTCCGATTACGAGAAGGCTGAGCACTGCTAGAGCGATGATCAAATTCTTCGCCAACGCTAACGTAGCCCCCTAGGTTCGGAAGGTGGTGCAGAACTCAGTGCGACTATGGTCACGGAAGTCAGATTCGCGATGTGGTCTCTAAGCTCGCAAAACGCCGTTCGGATTTTCTCCATCTATTTCACCTTGTTTGCTGTTTAGTCCGAAAGTTCTTAACTACTCACGGAATCTTGCTACCGAAACTAGACATCTTTATAGGGAAACATAGACAATTTCAGCATGAGAATAGGCTGAATTGGACAAGCTCGACATCAAGATACTCAGGGAGCTTATCCAAAGTCAAGACCTAACTAATCTTTTTCTGAGTGATTTTAGAAGGTCACTTAGGGTAATAGGTAAGAAGTTCAACGTCGATGAGCATACTGTAAAGAATAGGATGGCTAGGCTTCGTCAATTAGGCTTGTGGGAAGGTTGGTATCTGGGCCCGAATCCCAACCTTATGAGTGACATAACAGTTGAGCTATCGTTCGATGTTCCATCGCAATCCAAAGATGATCTGATACCGAAGCTAATGCTAGTAGAGGTAAGAGACAAATTGAGCTGGTCGCTGGAATATCGAACGCAGAAAATATGGTTGTAGCCAGAAGACATTTTCCTAGATGCGAGATCAGTTTATCAAAAACTGACTGGGAAATAGTTAGGAGCATGCGTAAAGATCCTAGGAACTCATACGCGGCAGTCGCAAAGGAACTCCATCTATCAACCAAAACCGTGAAAAGAAGGTTAGCCAAGATGATTGATGGGAAAGCTGTCTTTGCTGTCTGGGCTAGCAATCCTAAAGTGTTCGAGGGAGCAATACTAGCCGATCTGCGGGTTCTTTATGACAACTCTGAACCAAGGGGTGAACTTGTCCAGAAGATAATTTCTCAGTTGGATGACTATCTATATTTTGTCGGGCTTTGGGATGTTCTCAGCGTCTTTCTCTTAATCGTTCCAAACGTCTCAAAGATGCAGGAGTTAGTCATGTGGGCGAAGCAGCAGCAGGGTGTTAAAAACGCCCGTATAGATATACAGCAAGAGCGCATTCAATTATGGGAAAAAATGAGTGAGCATATAGAGAAAAGATTAGCACAACTGACTAACGTCTAGGATCGCAGAACCACGATGGCTAGTATCAAGGATAATCACAACGAGGACTCATGTCGTGCATCTTGACTATGAAGTCGCTTCGTTTGCGCGAGATGCCCTATGCAGTCCGACCTATTCTCGGAATGGCACGCTCGAAGCGATGTGCTGAGCGAGGAAAGACTTCATTACTGTTGTTTCTTTACAAACCTGATGAAAATGGTACTCTAATGCGTCTCTTGGAATAGTGAAAGGTGCGGCCGCCGAGAATTTATCCCTTCGGGTTCAAATCTGTGACAACCGAATCATAATGCAGGCTTCAGCAGCGCCTCGCGCCCACTACCAGAATCGCAGTTCGTGTTGTCCCTTATCCACCCTAGACATGCCCTATGACCACGTTCCTGGAGAGCATGAAGTTTGATTCGTAAGTCTTCTTGAAAGAGTTCGACGACTGAGCCTGGTTTTTCTTATCGCCAGTCATCGATGAGATGGACATCAGGTAGGTTGTAACCAGGTTCGTTGGGTTTTTCCATCGCTACTCCTTGGAAATCGGTCCGGAAGCCGTGTTCAATCATCCTCCGATAGGCTTCGTGGCGGCCTGTGTTAACCCCTGCTGTGAGAAGGCACCAACAGCTTCACAGCAGTCCAATAGTCGTTCGAAAACTTCACCGCTATCTAATCCTGGGCGCGCGACTCCGAACTTCACGTAGCAGTTATTGTCTCCTGCCTCAGAGCCTGATCCGCAATGACAAACTGCAAATCCGACAAGTTTTGTCTCGTCCTCGGTCGAAAGAAGGACCGTATCCCCGAGCCTTTGAGTGTTGACGGACTTGATTTCTCGGCTCAAATCTAGGCCCCTGTAAATCTGTTCGGTTAGCTCGCGGCAGGCCTTGAGATTTTGCTCCTGTTCGTTCCTTGGTAGATCAGAAAACCTCGACCAGCGGGACTGATTTGGTGGTCTCTCATTTATCGGTTTCGACATAATCGCCGTGAGAAATCTTGGCCAGAAGCCAAATTTCTGATACAGCCGGATATGTTTCGGACTGTGCGCGAATGTGAACAGACCTGCGTGCTTGGTTCCCCACCTCTCGAAGAGTTCCAATGCCGGTTCGATTAGCCGTTTGGCGATACCCTTATCCCAAAAGTCTGGCCGAACTGTTAGAGGTCCAAAGAATCCAACGCTACCCCAACTTGTTACGAAGTTCGAACCTACAATTTGTGAGTCCACCTCGGCAGCGAAGGCCGTGGAAGGTTCGGCTAGCCAACGCGTGCGGACATAATCCACGCCCCTTTCCCACGTCGTTGGATCGGGTACACCAAGAAACGTACCAAAGGCCAGTCGAAGTATGCGATCAGCTTCCGAGAGGTCGGTCTTTCGAAGTGGGCGAATAGAAATCTCCACTTGTGGCATCGGATTCCCGCGTACAGGTATCGTATCTTTGAGATTAATCTTTTTCTCGAAATTGGATCTGTACCATAGACATAGGGTGCGGTCGCCGGGATTCTACTTCCGCGGTACAGTTCTCTTTCTCCGGTTTCCGCTACCACCGAGCTGAAACAATCTCCGCCAGAATCTTCACAATCATCCTTCCATACCTGCCAGTCGGATCCTTCGTGGGGTCGTAAGCGGTCACATTAAGCACCCGAAGCTTCCCCGACTCCTTCAGTGCGTTCGCAATCGCTCCAACATCGCTCACTTCCATCCCTGCCGGTGTCGGAAAATTCACCGCCGGCATCAAGGCTGAATCCAAGAAGTCCAGATCAAGATGCATGACTACCCAGTCCGCCCGCTCTGAAGCGAACCTAGCTACTTCTGCAGCAACACTCTCCATCCCTCTCCTTTTCAGAGCACTCGCCTTCTTCAGCATCATTGGAGAATCCATCATGGCCCTACCTTCTGCAGGATCCAGTGCCCTAGAACCAATGTGAGCGACAGCTTCCTCGGATACCAGTGCTTTCTCTGAGCCAATCTGTCTCAGGAACGAAGACTCTCTGCCACATGCCAGAGCTAGACACATACCTCCGATGTAGCCCGACGGAGTAGTCTGAGAAGTATTGAAGTCGCCATGAGCATCTAGCCAAACAAGCCCCGGCTTTCCATTGAACCGTCGTCCCAGACCCGATAGCACTCCTGGGATTAGCGAACACTCTCCTCCGATGTTGACTACAAGCATATCTGGGTCTGCCGACGCCAGTGCCTTCGCGATCTTCTTGGTCGCAGCGACGTACTTCCTCCTGTTCCTGAAGCTTGGATTACCAGTGTCGACGACTATCTGCGGGAAGTGAAGATCACCAGCGTCCGCGAAGGATTTTGAGTTTCTCCGCACTACCTCCGTGGCACCGACCTTCCTGAGCCTCGCGGGAGAGAGCCCCAAACCACGAAATCTGGAGAGTGTGTAGACAGGAATGCCTGTGAATGAAACCTTGAACGGGGGCGCGGGACTCAGGAGACCAGGTTTGCGGAATCTCGGATATAGGCTTACGGGAGTGATAGGCGGTCTGTAACTTCTCGTTCACGTTACGCGGCCGACTGGGAAGGTTGTGCCACCTGGCCTTGTAAGGATTCTGTGCGGTATTCTGGAATTCCGCCTGTCCTCCGGTTGATGACCAATACAATTTTAACCCAAGCGAGGTGGAGATGATGAAGAGGTCAAGCCTGTTATGAGGAAGCTAACTTTGATCGCGCTCCTGCTCGTCGTCGCGATAGTTTCGTCAGCATCGACTGCTGTGCTCGCCCGCCGCCCCGCCATCGAGATGACTGCCTCGACTGTCGTATTGACCCAGACGACCACAACGACCGTGACTTCTTTCGGCGCGGGCAATACGACGATCACCACGGCTGGGCTTGATCCGTCGGCCGTCTATCAAAGTAGTAGAAATAGCGTAGTCACCGTACAGGGTTCTCAGGTCACGATCACGGTTTTCGGACCACAAACTTCCACAGTGCTTGGGTCGGGTTTCGTCGTTACATATTCAAACAACTATTACATTATCACCAATTTTCACGTGGTTGACCGAGTAACCGACCTCACAGTCACTTTCGCGAACGGAGACGCTTATTTGGGTCGGGTTGTGGGAGTCGACCCATACAGCGACCTGGCGGTCGTTTCCGTTGAGAATTCATCCCCTTCAGAGTTTCATTCCCTCACTCTTGTCTCTTCGAGCTCGTTGCGGGTAGGCCAGTCCGTCGTGGCAATTGGCGCCCCATTTGGCCTGTCTGGCACGATAACGATGGGCATCATCAGTCAGATTGGCAGAACGATTGATGACCCTACCGCAGGCAACTTTTCTATAGCAGATGCAATTCAATTCACCGCACCGATAAACCCTGGCAACTCTGGCGGACCTCTTCTTGATGCCAGCGGAATGGTGGTGGGAATGACGACCGCCGGCGTAACTGGCTCTCAGGGACTGGGCTTCGCCATACCTTCAGACACGATAATTCGAGAGCTCCCCTATCTCGTTAGTACTGGTGAATACAGAATGCATTCGTTTCTCGGCATCAATGGAGTTGACATGAACTATTGGCTTGCAAAGGCCTCGGGCACCAATATCACCTATGGCGTTCTTGTCGGAGGCTTGGCTCAGAACGGCCCTGCAGCGAAAGCAGGACTGAGAGTTGGTTCGAATGTTGAGACGATCCAAGGGCAGCAGCACAGAATCGGAGGAGACATTATCATATCGATGAACGGGACAAAGATACTCAATAACGATTCCCTCGCAACCTATCTCGCAAGATTCACGCTTCCAGGCCAGATAATCCAAGTTGGAATAGTCCGCTCAGGAAGTTTCGTCACCATATCGATAACTTTGGGTGAGAGACCGACAATCTCCTCAACCGGAGGCTGAACTCGTTCGCCTGTCTGTGATCTCTGCGGAAAGCTCGTTAACGACCTGAGGCGGCACAAGACTCGTGGACGTTGCAAGATGAAAGGCAAACGAAGGTCGAAGATTCCTCCACGCTATATGCCAGGTACACCCGAGAATAGGCTGAGGATGGACCAAGGATATGGAGGAGCCTAGGGCCTGTTCTCGAACCAGCCAGGTATTGAGACCTTAGGGTTAGTTCTGCTGCGGAGGTTGAACCTTGGCAAGCTTGGTGGGTCCTGACATTTCATGGTGTCGAATCCCTTGTAGAAACTCCATCTCCAGCCTAGCC
>JACPTA010000034.1 GCA_016193005.1 Nitrososphaerota archaeon
CACTTCATGAGCAGATGGAGCAACAAACTGTAACGATAGCAAAGGGAGGAATCTACGCAACGCTCAATGCCAGGACGTCAATACTGGCCGCTCTCAATCCTATCCTTGGGAAGTACAACTCTTACCAGAACCTTACCGACAACATAAACCTCCCGATCCCGCTACTTTCCGTGGGTCCTGACGAGCAGATACTTGTCAGAGAGGACGGCGTGGTGAAGAGCACAAAGATGGGAAAGTTCGTTGACGCGTTCTACTCGCCGGGAGAGGAAGGATACCCTGCGTACGTGGAAGCGATGGGAATAGAAGTTGCTTCGATGGACAAGAGCTTCAAGATAAGATGGCAACCGCTGAAGTATGTATTCCGGCACAGGCCGGAGGGAGAGACATATAGAATCACGTTCAAGGGAAGAGACCTAATACTCACTGGAGGACACTGTGTCTACACTTTCGAAAAGGGTCGTGTCGTGATCAAGCCAACTAACAGGCTTCGCGTGGGTGATTACATCACAATATCAAAACGTCTCCCTGCCGAGGGCGTGTGGAGAAAGCGCTACAATATTCTTGATTACATTTCGCTGGAGGATGTCTATCTGCACGGCGTGCCCAAGAAAGTGCTTAGGAAAATGCCGAATGTCCCATCTCATCACACGAGGAGAGGAATGCTCAGCGCATTAAGGTACACTGAACTTACGAACGAAGAGCGGGTAGGCGTGAAAATTAGTAGGAAGGGAAGCGGGTTCTATGTTCCTGCTTTCGTGCCAACAACCCGAGACCTTCTGAGACTATTGGGCTACTTCGTTTCCGAGGGATCGCTCGTCTTCAATCCCAGAGAAGGAGTGTACGCTGTGGACTTCGCTCTCAACAGTGAAAAGGACAAGCGGATTGTTTCTGATATAGTTTCGATTAGCGAGAGACTCTTCAGAGTGAGGCCAACCGTAGCGATAAGCAAGAACTCCACAAAGGTGGACATCAGGTCGCGTGTTGTTGCGGAATTTCTGCGCAACTGCTTTGGGCTCACGAGCGGAGCGGACAAAAAGAAAGTACCTGACCTTGTATTCAATGTTCCTCCAGAATTGAAGTGGGAATTCCTCAACGCGTACTACGCTGGAGACATGGGAGTAACAGTGAGTGAGGAGCTCGCTTCTCAGCTGCTGCAGTTATTTTCGCAGCTAGGTGATGTTGCGTCCATCTTTCGCGAGCCTCCGGGCGACGGGGTAATAGAAGGTCGCAAAGTAAAGACGAGTGGCTCATACAAGGTACCGCTTCCCTCTGACCTGCCGCAATCGAATAACGCGCACAGCTTTCCGCCTTTGGAGCAGGTAGTGCCCACGCTCAGGCCAATCCTCGGAAAATTCGCCCCGATCAGAACAGATAGAAAAGCTCTCACGCCAAAGTACTGGAATGAGCTGAGGAACGCAATCTGGGTTCGCAATAAGATGGAGAAGCTAACAGAGGTGAGCCGCAGACCAATAAGTGCGGTCGGACTGGCAAAGAAGTTCGGGATTAAGGGCGGCGGTGGTTGCCAAGGATTCGTTAGAAACATGACAGAGGGGGGACTCCTGCAGCGAAGCAAAATTACGGGAGCAGCTGGCAGGCATTACATCTATAGTCTCACCGAGAAGGGAAGAAACCTACTTGAAACGGTGAGCTATCTCGATAACCTTGTAGTCGGAGACCTGGCATTCGTCAGGATGCAGAAAATAGAAAGGGTCAACCGAGAGCAGGTGCCCACTTACGTCTATGACTTGTCTGTTCCCGACTCGGAGAACTTCGTAGCAGATACGGCAGTGTGCCACAACACCAGATTCGACCTAATCTTTGTGATAAAAGACACCCCGACGGCCTCGCAGGACGAGAGGCTCGCCACTCACATCCTCGAAGTCCACAGGAAGAGAGGCTTCCCCTCTCCTCCGCCAATCCATTTTGACCTTCTCAAGAAATACTTCGCTTACGGAAAGAAGATCACCCCCACACTGACCAAGGAGGCGGAAGACAGGCTGAAGGAGTACTATCTCTCCCTCCGAAGGAGCGTTACCGAAGGTCAGATCGGGGCGACTCCGAGAACGCTCGAGTCGCTCATCAGGCTGGCATCTGCCAGAGCGAGGATTCTCCTCAGGGATCAAGTAATCGAGGACGACGCGCTGACGGCAATCTCCCTCATGAACAGAATGGTCGAGGATGTCCTTACCGATACCGAAACAAAGACGAGGGCCGACTTTGGTGTACTTCTTGGCAAGCCGACCGGCGAGAGGAACAAGAGGGTGGTGGCGATGGATGCGTTCAAGACTCTCGAAGGTACCGACAAGAAGCCCGTAGAGAGGAGGGCGCTAAAGGAGGAGCTTATGAAGACGGGGAGGTTCAATGATGAAGATGCAGAGAAGATGATCCAGAACCTCATCAGAGACGGAACCATATACGAGAGTCCCAAGCCAGGATTCTACAGAAGACTGCAATCGTAGCCAAGAGCGCGGCACCGCGATGAAGTTTGACGAAGTGGGGCTTGGAGCCGAGCTAGAATCTTACCTAATGGCCAAGGGCTTCTCCACACTATACCCTCCGCAGGAGGCTGCGGTCAGAGCGGGTCTGCTGGAAGGTAAGAACTTGGTGATTTCGAGCCCAACTGCTAGCGGGAAGACGCTCATCGCCATGATGGCTGCGTACCTCAAGATCAAGAAGAATCAGAGTAAGGTCGTATATCTGGCGCCGCTCAGAGCTCTCGCATCAGAAAAGTACTCGGAGTTCAGCGAGCTGGACAGGTTCGGAATAAGGTGCGGCATTTCGACGGGAGACTTCGATTCAAGCGGAGAATCGCTACGCGGCTACGACCTGCTCGTTCTGACCAACGAGAAGTTTGATTCGATTCTCAGACACGGCGTCAGCTGGCTTAACTCTGTGGGCCTCTTCGTGGCGGACGAGGTTCACCTAGCCGGTAGTGACGACAGAGGTCCAACGCTGGAGATGATACTCACAAGAATAATGCACCTCGGCATTGACGCGCAGATCCTCTCCCTCTCGGCCACAATAAGCAACTCGGGCGAGATCGCTTCCTGGCTCAAATCCGACTTGGTAGAAATCGACTGGAGGCCCGTCCCCCTCAAGGAGGGTGTGTACGATTATGGTAGGGTGGTCTTCTCCGATGGGCTCGAGAGGAGCCTCGAGCAATCTTCCTACGGCCCGGCCATAGATACTGCTCTGAACTCGGTAAAGGAGGGTGGTCAGTCTCTTATCTTCGCCGGGACACGGAGGAGGTCGGTGAGCCTCGCGACGAAGGCAGGCGAGGTTACTTCTCGATTTCTCGACGTCGAGGAGAAGAGAAGGTGCGAGGAGGCGGCGAGCAAGATAAGGTCAGCCGGAGAAGAGACTGGGCTGAGCAAGCTCCTCGCCAATTTGGTTAGCCGAGGCAGCGCGTTCCATCACGCGGGATTGACGTACGAGCACCGGAAGATCGTGGAAGAGTACTACAGGATGAGGGCCATCAAGCTACTGGCCAGCACTCCCACTCTCGCCGCCGGGGTGAACCTTCCAGCGAGAAGGGTTGTGGTAGCGGACATTACGAGGTACGACAACGACTCGGGTGCGAACGCCGCCATATCGGTGCTCGAATACAGGCAGATGGCTGGGAGGGCAGGAAGACCACAGTACGACGAGTACGGCGAGACCGTCATCGTCCCACCGTCCAATTACAAGGCGAGTGAAGTCCTCGACCATTACGCGCAGGGCGAGCCCGAGCCGATTACTTCTCGGCTGGGAGGAGAGAGCGCGATGAGGACTCATCTACTCGCGACCGTAGCAACGGGGCTGGGCGTCTCGAGGCTCGACATTGATGCCCTCTTCTCAAAGACGCTACTTGCCTCTCAGGTTGGGAAGGAGAGAGTTGGGGAGCACCTCGAAGAGGGAATCGACTACTTACTCAAAGAGGGTCTGATTGTGACCAGAGCTGGGCTCCTGCACGCGACCCAGTTTGGAAAGAGGGTATCGACGCTCTACATCGACCCAGTTACCGGAGTCTTGTTCAGAAAAGTACTCGAAAAGGTAAAGTCAGAAGGAAATCACGGAGTGGGCTACCTTCACCTCATCGCAGGCTGTCCAGATTTCGAGCCGAAGTTTCCGCTCAGGGAGAAATACTACGAAGACGCATACAAATTCTTGGAAGAGCACAGGGCAGAATTGATTGTAAAGCCAGATTCGCGATCCTTTCTTGAATACGATGAAATCCTGCAGGACATGCGCACCGTGATGGTAATTGACGCGTGGATGAACGAGTGGGGGGAGGACAGGGTCCTGGAGAGGCTCGGAGCAGAGCCGGGGGATCTTCACAGGAGCATAGACATCTCTGATTGGCTTCTGTACTGCTTGGAGGAGCTATCGAAGCTCTTCCGGAGACAGGAGCTGGTTGGAGAAATCGAATTCCTAAGG
>JACPTA010000158.1 GCA_016193005.1 Nitrososphaerota archaeon
CGCCCGTGAGACAGGGCCTGAGAGTAATCCATTTTGACGCATGCGAGATGCAGGTCGGTATCATCAAGCTTGACGGGGCTGAGACGCGTTCTGATTACGATGGTCGAAGGATTACGCTCGAATTGGAAAGGCCGCTCGATCTCTCCCGCCACGTTGTCTCGATCGATTACTCGACCGTTCCCCGACAGGGCGGCTACTTCGTCGGTCCCGATGAAGCCTATCCTCGTAAGCCGGTCCAGTTCTGGACGCACTCCGAGACCGAGTGCGCAAGGTACTGGTACCCCTGCCATGACTACCCTGATGACAAGTCGACCAGCGAGATCTCCGTCGCCGTCCCTGAAGGGTTCACCGCGATCTCGAACGGCAAGCTGGTGGAGCTGAAGAAGAAGGACGGAGAGTGGGTCTACTACTGGAGCGAGAGCGTACCCCATTCGACGTACCTAAACTCCGTGGTTGTCGGCGTCTTCGAGCAGATGAAAGACGACTATAACGGGATTCCCGTGACGTACTACTTCAAGGAATCCGATGCGGAGAACGCCTCGAGGGCCTTCGGCGAGACACCCGGGATGATGAAGATCTTCGAAGATATCCTACATGTCCCCTACCCCTTTGAAAAGTACGCCATCGTCTCCGTCCAGGACTTCATCTTCGGGGGGATGGAGCACGTCTCTGCCACGACGTTGACCGACAACAGATTTCCCGACAAGAGGTCGGAGGAAGACTTCGCATCAACCTATGCGCGGCCTGACCGGAACCACATCGAGCTCCTCTCTCACGAGCTGGCGCACCAGTGGTTTGGCGACCTCGTCACCCTCAGAGACTGGGCTCACGCTTGGCTGAACGAGGGTCTGGCAACCTACCTTGAGGCGATGTACGTCGAAAGGAAGTTCGGGGTCGACGAATTCAGGAGAGACTTGGAGTACAAGGCTGAATCGGCCTTTGAGGAAGACTCTAAGAGATACAGGCGTCCCATCGTAGAGAGAGCCTGCGTCTACACCGATGATTTCTTCGACGACACCGCGTACGACAAGGGTGCCTGGATGCTCCACCAGCTGAGGTACGTACTCGGGGACGAGACCTTCCTCCAAGGCGTGAGAGAGTTTGTCAAGCGGTTTGCGAAGAAGAACGCAGACACAGATGACTTCAGGAAGGTCATGGAGGAGGTGAGCGGTCTCTCGCTCGAATCCTACTTCCATCAATCTTACTCCAAGGGAGGCTACCCTGAGTTCGAGGTCGAGTATGGCTGGAACGAGCTGAACGATACCGCCGACCTGGTCGTGAAGCAGGCGCAGAAGGCTGACGAGCTGACCCCCGTCTTCAGCCTCCCAGTAGACTTGGTATTCCACACGAAGAGCGGGAGGCACGTCAGGAGGGTCGGGACCTCCTTGGCTCAGGAGAAGTTCTCGTTCTCGCTTGACTCTAGGCCGGAGATTGTCGAGTTCGACCCACAGGAGTGGCTGTTCAAGAAGGTGAGCTTCAAGAAAAGCCTGAGCCTCCTTGCGAATCAGCTGAGGGCAAGTTCGGACGCTTCAAGCCGGGCGCGTGCGGCCGACGAGCTCTCCTCTTTCAGGAGCGACGAGGCGGTCGGCCTCCTGAAGGAAGCGCTCCAGAAGGAGCAGTTCTGGGACGTCAGGGCCAAAGCGGCTCGCTCCCTCGGCAAGATAGGAACCAAGGTGGCTCTCGAAGTGCTGCTTGAATCAGTCAGGATAAGACAGCGAAAGGTGAGAAGAGCGGTCGTCGAAGCGTTGTCAAACTTCGACGATGGCAGAATCCTTGGCATCGTGGGCGACATCCTATTCACCGATGAGAGTCCTTACGTTCAGGCTGAAGCTGCTCTATCGCTTGCGAAGATAAGCAAAGGTAACCTGATCGAGAAGCTCAGCAAGGCCATGGAGCTTCCTTCTCCCAACAGCACCCTCACGGAGGCCTGCCTGGAGGCGCTCGGCTACCTGAAGGACAGCGAAGTGAAGAAGATTCTCTCAGAGCACCTGAGGTACGGGAAACCGACGCGCGCCAGAATAGGCGCGCTCAAGGGGCTGGCCCGCAGAGGTTTTCTTCACGAGGATGAATTTGCCAGCCTCAAGGACCTGCTCCTGAAGGACAAGCAGTTCAGCGTCAGGGACCAGGTGCTCACCACCATTGGAGAGGTTGCGGACAGGAGGTTCATCGAGACTCTGAAAGGTGCATCCGAGTCTGACGTCGATCCGAGGATAAGGCGGAGGTCCCTTGAGCTCTACCTAGACCTCTCACGTGCGACGGAGAGTGTCGAAGCCATATCCGGGCTCAGAGCCGATGTAGAGAGGCTGAAGCAGGAGAACATGAAGCTCAGGCAGTCTCCTTAAAGGCGTCGCAGCTTCTGCAGACAGCTTTCGCGAGGGCTATCATGCAGCCCGCGCATGCATGATTCTGCCCAGAAGTTACAGGATGCGGAAGAGGTCGTTCGCGGAACGAAGGATATAGTCCGAGCCCTCTTCCTTCAGTCGTTCCTCGGTGTAGAAGCCGCTCGTGACCGCCGCCATCTTTATTCCCGCGGCCTTCGCGGCACGGATGTCTATCCCGCTGTCTCCGACGTAGATGACGCTCTCCTTCGGCAATTCGAGCATCTCTATCGCCTTCAGGATTCCCTCAGGATCGGGCTTCATCGAAGAGACGTCGTCACGCGTCAGGATGAAGTCGAAGTGTCTCAAGAGTTTGTATCTTCCGAGGAGTGCGCCAGCAGACACCCTTCCGCTGTTCGTCACGACCCCCAACCTCACCGATGCATCACCGAGCTTCGCAAGGGTCTCATCGATCCCATCAATCGGAGCAGCTTCAGCTCCCCACTCTAGCTCGAGCGTGTCAAGGACGGAGTAGAGATGGGCCCTCACCTCGCCAGCGTCCTGTTCAACCTTGCCTGTCTTGATTTGTGACATCGCCGTGTCGAGTATCGTCTGCGAGTACGATGAATAATTCAGGGACGAGACGTCGAACCCCCTCTCCCTCAGCACGCCGATCATGCTCATCCTCAGTTTCACCGCATCCACCTTGAGTTGGACCAGCGTGCCGTCGACGTCGAAGATTATTCCCTTGATCAAGAGACCAACACTCTATTTCTTCCTGGCTGATAAGAGCAGTGAGGCCACTCCAGCTGTCCCCTTCGCCTGGGCAAATGTAGCGTGCACCTGAATCGGATTGAGCTGCGCAACAAATCCTGCAATCGTTCAAACGTTCCCCGCCCGGGGGCGACTTAAATATTTCCCGAGTTAGTTGACTCCGTGGGACGGGTCAGCCTATTCGGCGGGGTCTCGGAAATTGGCGGGAACAAGATACTCCTCGAGGACAAAGATACGCGGCTGCTGCTTGATTTCGGGATGTCAATCTCGACCCGCTCGAAATACTTCTCCGACCCCTACGTCTCTCCCCGGAGGAAGGAATCGCTTCTCGAGCTCGGAATAATTCCCAGAATCCCGGGGATATACAGCTGGGAGACCAAGGCGAGCGTCGACGCCATCATCCTCAGTCACGCCCACCTGGACCACTATGGGTACCTCTCGATGCTGAACAGAGGCATTCCAGTCCACTGCGGCGAGACGACAAGGGTGATAATGGGTGCGATCACGGAAACGAGGAGGAGTGCGATGGAGACCGACTACAGAGGCATAACTTACAAGACTTTCAGGAGCGGCTCCAAGATCAGGGTTGGATCAATCTCCATAACTCCAGTCCACGTCGACCACAGCATTCCCGGGGCGTACGGACTCATCCTCGAAACCTCCGACGGAAGAATGGTCTACACAGGAGACCTGCGGGCGCACGGCAGGGCGGCATCCCTCACCGCCGATTTCGTCAAGGCTGCGTCCTCGGACAGCACCGACCTGCTTCTGAATGAGGCGACCAACATGGTCGGCGGGATAGTCTCCAGCGAAGAGGAGGTGAGCGGGAAGCTCCTCAAGGTAATCGAGCGGGCGCCGGGCCTTGTCATGGCCAGCTTCTCGACGATGGACACCGACAGGCTTCTCTCATTCTACAACGCCAGCAGGGATTCGGGGCGGACACTCGTCCTGTCTCTCAGGCAGGCATTCTTCCTGACCAAGCTCTCGAAGGAGAAGTCCCTCGGCCTCCCAGACCTGGACGACGAGTCCATTGCCGTCTACAGGAGGGAGAAGAAGAGGTTCGAGCATTGGGAGGAAGACGTCTCGTCCCACGCAACGGTCCTGTCGTCCTCTGACCTCGCGAGGAGTCAGAAGCGGTATGTCCTTGCGGCCTCTCTCTCCGACATGGAGGGGATGATCGGCGTGAAGCCGGAGGGTGGCAGCGTCTACGTCCTCTCCTCCTCCGAGCCCTTCAATGAGGAGATGGAGCTCGACATGCAGAGGCTGATCGGGTGGCTCGACTATTACGGCCTCCCGCTCTATCACATCCATGTCTCCGGACACATCATGCCTCAGGAGCTGAGGGAGCTGGTCACCAGCATCAATGCTGAAAAGACTGTCCCCATCCACACGGAACATCCAGAGCTCTTCGCGAAGTTCTCCGGGTTGGGCAGCGAACGCGTAAAGGTACCGAACGTCGCCGAGCCGATTGAGATAAGGTAGCATCTCGGGCACCGTTTATTAGCCCGCGAAGGGGCGTTCTCGCAACCGCTTGACTGATTCGGAGCGAGAGCGACTGATGATCTACGGATTCTCCTTCGAATACCCGACCGACTGCAAGCTTGAGTTCAACCCGAAATTCAAGCGCGAGGAGGGAGACGTCGCGCTGAAATGGCCCCAGAATTTTACGGTCTTCATCTCCTGGGGCCCCCTTGGGAGACTGAAGAAATCAATGACCCTCGAAGACCACGCGAACTTCAGCTTGGACAGGATCAAGAAGGGCGTGCAGGGCAAGATTTCGACAATTGAACGAAAGGAGACCGAGGTGCAGGGACACAAATGCCTCTTCAACCATGTAAGGGTCGAAGTTCCTCGGAGGGGTATCCTCGGCGGCAAGTCGCAGTATCACGAAGTTCGTTCGCTCCACCTGCACTGCGAGCGGTCATCGAGATACTTCGTCATCTACGGCACGACCACCGTCGAAAAGTCTGAGCAGCAGGGGGCGACTGTCTCGAACGTCATCAAATCGTTCAAGTGTCACTAGAGCCTCTCGAACGGGAACGGTCTCGGCCTGGACACAAGGTAGAAATAACGTCACGGAAAGGCGCGCCTAATGAATCTCGATGAGCTGAAGGACCTTGCCCACCTCTCTCTCAAGGTCGCGCAGGACTCGGGCGCAGAGTACGCCGAGGCGCGGATTCACGGGGGGACTGGAAACGGCTACATGCTGAAGAACGGGGAGGCTCAGCCTTCGATACTGGAGGACAGTTTTGGGATAGGAATCCGTCTGATCTGCAAGGGGGCACTGGCGTTCAGCGCCACAAACCTCCTGGACAGGAGCACCGTCAAGGACCTCACCCTCCGCACCGTGAAGATGGCAAAGGCTTCCAGCGGGTTGGCGGCCAAGAAGGTCAAACTGGATGACTCAAAGGCTGCGAGGGCTAACTTCCGCGCTCCTGAGAGGGAGAGGATGGAGGGCGCCGACCCATCCTGGCTGAAGCACCTCCTGGGTGAGATTGAGCGAAGGGTGACGCACTGCAAGGGCGCGTCGGCAATAGCAAACAGGATCCTGATTGCCTCTTCGAGCATCGAGCAGAAGTATCTCATAAACAGCGACGGAGCGAGGGTTGAGAGCAGGGTACCGAGGCTCCACTTCTATGGCGTGCTGACGGCGACTGAGAACGGGCAGACTGCCCAGAGGACCATCCAGCAGGGTGAGTCTGGTGGGTTGGAGGCGGAGCGGCGAATGAACCTGATTGAGAAGGTGGAGCATGAGGCCGCCCTGCTGGTCGAGGTTCTCAAGAAGGCTGGCAAGCCTCCGACCGGGGTGGTAGACGTCATCCTCAGCCCGGAACTTTCTGGAATAGCCGCGCACGAGTCTGTCGGCCATCCACAGGAGGCCGACCGAATACTTGGACGCGAAGGCGCCCAGGCGGGTGAGTCCTACCTTAGAGGCGACAGCATCGGAAGAAAGGTAGGAAGTGACGAGGCGAATATCAGCGACGACCCGACTCTCCTCCGCTCGAACGGCTACTCGCCTGTGGACGACGAGGGCGTCAGTTCGAGGAAGAGAAGGCTGATCAAACAGGGGCGGGTCAGTGAATTTCTTCACAACAGGAGTACTTCGGCGGAGCTAGGAACTGTGAACAATGCCGCCTCGCGGTCGACGGCATACAACAGGGAACCGATTGTGAGGATGTCCAACACATTCGTCGAGCCTGGCGACTTTACGTTCGAAGAGCTTCTGAGAGAGGTGAAGGACGGGGTCTACATGAAGTCATTCACGGAGTGGAACATAGATGACAAGAGGCTGAACCAGCGCTATGTCGGGCTCGAGGCCTATCGCATCAAGAACGGGGAGCTGAAAGAGTTGGTCAAGGCGCCAGTACTCGAGATAACCACCCCCGCTCTCTGGGGAAGCGTGAAGGGCAGGACCAAGGAGCTGGAGTTCGAGGCCGCCACCTGCGGGAAAGGCGACCCGATGCAGGGCATCCCCGTCTGGACAGGGGGGCCGCACACCCTCCTCATCGGAATCAGGCTCGGCTCGAGGTGAGGTGATTGGACCACCAGCATGTGAACGAGACGGTTGTCCGGGAAGCAAAGAAGCTGGGTGCGGACGATGCCATCTCCCTCAGCGCCGTCTCAGACGAACAGATGGTGAGGTTCGCGAACAACTCGCTCACGGTCGCGAAGAGGATCACAGAGACAGGCCTTCTAGTCTACCTGACGAAGAACAAGAGAAGGGTCGTCGGGGCTTCATCCAACCCCGAGGAGTCCAGCGTCAAGGGCTTCCTCCAGAAGCTCTTCAAGTCGTTGAAGGGCCTGCCGGCAGAACCGAACTACTCTCCCCTCCCGACCAAGCGGAGTAGGTACGGCCCCGCCGGGGGATTCGACGGGAAGATCGCGGAGGTGGAGAACGAAATCTCCGAGTTCGCCAGGGAGTCCATCGATGCCGCCTCAAGGGCAGGCGCGGCCAGGTCAGCTGGCGCCATCGAGGCGTCTCTAGCCTCGTGCTACCTCATGACCTCAACCGGAATCGAGGGACACGACAAGAGGTCCAAGATCCTTCTGAACATCAGGTCGTTCCTCGACCACGAGTCGAGCGGACACGGCCTGTCTTGCTCCTCGACCCTCGCAGGCTTCAGACCGGGCGAGGCGGGGAGGAGGGCAGGCGAGGACGCCAAGAAGATGGCCAATCCGAAGCGACCCGAGCAGGGAGAGTACGGCATCTTGATGAGCCCCACCGTCGCTTCGAACCTGATAGCGCTCGTCGGAGACTTTTCTTCCGCCTTCTCCGTCGATGCCGGCACTTCCTACCTGGCCGGGAAGCTCGGGGAGAAGGTCGCTTCGAGCGTATTCACGCTCAAAGACCATGGGTGGATTCGGGGCGGCTTGGGAGGGAGGGCATTCGATGACGAGGGCTCGCCCACCCAGAGTACCACGATCATCGAGAGGGGAGTCCTCAAGAGCTACCTTCACAACCTGACCACGTCAAAGAAATTCAAGACCAAGAGCACTGGGAACGCCGGCTGGATAGAGCCGAACCCCTGGAACCTGGAGGTCTCTGCCGGAGACTCCGCCTTCGACGAGCTCGTTGGCGAGATGAGGAAAGGCATCATCCTGACCAGCAACTGGTACACTAGGTTTACGAACTACAGGACGGGGGAGTTCTCGACGGTCCCCCGCGATGGGGCTTACCTCGTCGAGAAGGGAGAGGTGAAGGGAGCGCTGAACGGACTGCGGGTCAGCGACACGCTCGAGAGGATCTTCTCCTCAGTCCGGTCGATGTCGGAGAGCAGGGAGTGGATAGAATGGTGGGAGGTCCACACGCCCACTCTCTGCCCTTGGGTTCTCGTCGACGGCGTAAAGGTCACAAGGGCTTACGGCTGATCCGATTCGTTCACTTCACGACCGGAAGCGTCTGCAGCGTCTTCTTGATCAAGTACGGGTCGGGCTCGTAGTCGATCAGTTTCCCCGAGAGCTTGTCCTCGTACGCCTTCAGGTCGAGCAGGCCGTGTCCGCTGAAGTTGAAGAGGATGGTCTTCTCCTCCCCCGTCTCCTTGCACTTCATGGCCAGGTCGACTGCCGCACGGACCGCGTGACTGGTTTCTGGGGCAGGAACCAGCCCTTCGCTCTTTGCGAAGAGGACCGCCGCGTCAAGGACCTCGTTCTGCGAATAGGCGACGCTCTTCATGAGCCCCTTGTTGATCAGCATGCACATGGAGGGTGCCTTCCCGTGATAGCGCAGACCGCCGCCATGGATCGGTGGGCACTGGTAGCTGTGACCAACGGTGTACATCTTGATGAGAGGGAGTAGCTCTCCGGTATCGGCGAAATCGTACCTGTACTCGCCCATCGTAGTCGAGGGGACAGCCTTCGGCTCAACCGCGAGGAACTCTGTCTGGGTTTTCTTCCTCAGGACGTCTCGCATGAAAGGATAGGCGAGCCCCGCGTAGTTGCTTCCGCCCCCGATACAGCCAACCACTATGTCAGGATTCACGTTGAACTCCTTCATCTGCTCCATGGCCTCCTGTCCGACCACCGTCTGGTGGAGGAGCACGTGGTTCAGCACGCTCCCAATCGCGTACTTCGTCTTCTCGTGAGTCGCACAGTCCTCGATCGCCTCGCTTATGGCAATCCCAAGCCCTCCCGGATGTTCCGGATCCTTCGCAAGGAAGCTCCTTCCGACGTTGGTCACGCTGCTGGGAGAGGCGTAGATCTTGGCACCATAAACTTCCATGAGTGTCTTTCGGTATGGTTTCTGGATGTAACTGCTTCTGGCCATGTATACCGTGCACTGGATGTCGAAGAGCGCACACGCGAGGGCGAGCGCGGTGCCCCACTGTCCCGCACCTGTCTCCGTCGTGAGTCTCTCGGTCCCCTCCTTGCTGTTGTAGTAGGCCTGGGCTATCGCCGTGTTGGGCTTGTGGCTGCCTGCGGGGTTCAGATCTTCTCTCTTGTAAAATATCTTGGCGGGTGTTCCAAGCTTCTTCTCGAGCCTGGTCGCCCGGTAGAGGGGCGTAGGCCTCCCCATGAGCAGGTATGCCTCCCTCACCTCTTCCGGGATCGGGATGTACTCCTCGCTCGAAACCTCCTGCATCAGGCAATCTTTCGGAAAGAACCTCAGAAACGCCTCCGGCGGAACTGGTTTGGACGTCTTCGGGTCGAGAGGTGGCGAAAGCGGCTCAGGCAGGTCGGGAAGTATGTTGTACCAGCTCTTCGGCAGACTGTCCTGACTCAGAGTGGCCTTGAGCTGCAATATTTTGCGTTCATTTCGCTACGTTTATATCGATTTATGTCCACAATTGTACATCCTCAATGTGGAGCAGCGTAAGGAGCCAGTTCCCAAGGCAGAAAGTCCGGCTCGAGATAGTGAGGAAGATGATAGAGCTTGGTATCCGGACTGGAGAGGACGACAGGCTATACGTGCGCGACGTCGAGATAGGTTTCTCCGCTCTCGCGAGGGCCGTCGGGGTCGACAGGAGGGTCGTCAAGCAGACGGTCAGCCAGATCAAGAAGTCCGAGGCGCTCAAGGAGATATTCTCGATGATGACACCGGCAGGAGCGAGCCTTGTGCCAATCGCCTCGAAACTGGGCTACTCGACGCTCGTCATCGAAGCTGACCCAAGGGCTGCGGGAGTTATCTCTACCGTAACCAAGGTCCTCGCCGATTACAGTATCGTGATTAGGCAGGCTCTGGCCGAAGACCCCGACATGAACCCCGATGCAAGGCTCACCCTTGTCGTCGAGGGAAACCTGACGGGAGACGTCATCGCAGAACTCGAACGCCTCACCCCTGTCAAGAGCATCACCGTCAGAAAGTGAACTGCCTACTTCTCCAGCATCCTCGAGAAGGTCCAGCCTATCGTGTTCAGGATTTCGGTGAGACGGTCCTTATCCCTGTAGTTGTCTATCACGACCCTCTCAAGCTTGCCGTTCTTCTCGTCGAGCTTGAACCTTATCTCTTCCCCTTTCCTGATCCTACCCTTCAAGGTGAGCTCCTCGTCCCTCGCCTTCATCCCCTGCAGGATCTTCCCCAGCAGGAACGACTTCAGCGGGGGCGTATCGATCTTCAGGTTGACCTCGGGGAGCAGTTCAACCGAGAGTCTGCCCGGCGTGATTGAGGCGTGGGCCAGCACCCCCCCTCCCTTGTCCCTCCTGATCTCCCTCCGCTCTGCGATCTGCGATATCTCCTCCTTCACTCGCTCCGAGACCTCCAGGGCGGGTCTGAAGCTTGACGCCCGGAGAACCGAGTCGACCATCGAAAGGGCCTCCTTGAGCTTCTCGATCTCGTCTTGATGCTCGGCAATCCTTGACTCGATCCAGAGCTTGAGGTCCGCCGCCTTCTTCAGCTCGTCTTCGGTGGGCGCCATCGTTGGCATCGCGGCTGAGATGTTCTAAAAACTTTAAGATGATTGTGAATCCGTGTCATCAACGTGGCGCGGCTGAACAGCAGACGGATTGCTGCGGTAGCGATTTTTGCATCGCTCTACGCCGCGCTGAGGTTGATACCCGTCTCTCCCCTCATCGGTGTGAGGAGCTCGCTGACCATGGGCGAGATCTTCAGTCCACTCGCTGGGATGGTCCTCGGACCCCTCGCAGGGGGTCTCTCTGTTCTGGTGGGAACGTTCCTGACAGTGGCGATGGGTCGCCCTCTTGTCTTCGATGGCCTTGACTTCATACCAGGAGTCATCGCGGCTGTGACGGCAGGACTGGCCATCCAGGGACGGATCATCTGGTCCGTCGGCCTCTCCGCAGTCCTGATTGCAATCTTCTCGATCGATCCCCTCTCCGTGACCACGGTACCCGTGGGTCAGGTGACTTTGCCTTTCCTATGGATGCACATACTCGCAGTCCTTGCTGCGTTGGTGGTCGCATGGAGGGTTGGGACGCGCGACAGTGCCCTCTCAAATCCCATCTTCATAGCCACGGTCATCTTCATCTCGACGATGAGTGCCCACGTCTCAGGCGGGATCATGTTTGAGAACGTGCTGGTTCGAATAAACCGCATTCTGGAGCCCGAAGAGCTCGCAGCAACCTGGAAGGTCATCTTCTACGTCTACCCGTTTGAGCGGCTCTTCTTCCTCATCGCAGCCTCGATCCTCGCGATATCCGTTCTAAAGACAGTCCCAAGGCAGACGCTCGAGATATTGAGAGGCCACAAGAAGACCGACGCTGGCTAGAGCAGCTTCACGACTGCCGCCGCCATCTCTCTCGTTCCTGCCTTGCCGCCCAGGTCATAGGTCACGTTCCTGCCCTCCGAGATCACCTTCACGGTCGCGTCGAATATCTGCTTCCCCGCCTTCTTCTCGCCGATGTACTCTAGCATCCACGCGGCAGAGAGGATCGTCGCTGTGGGGTTGACCTTGTTCTGCCCCTTGTACTTTGGCGTACTCCCGTGAGCAGGTTCGAACATGGCATACTTTTCTCCGAAGTTCGCTGAGTAGATCATTCCGATGCTTCCGACGAGCCCCGAGGCCTCCTCTGAGAGGATATCCATGAACAGGTTAGTCCCCACGATGACGGATTGATTGAACCTCTGCGGATTCTTGACCAGCTGCTGCGAGAAGTTGTCGATGAAGAAATCCTCGAGCTCGATTCCGGGATAGCCCTTTGCCACTTCCTTGACAGAATCGAGAAAGAGGCCGTCGGAGATCTTCAGGATGTTCGCCTTGGAAAGGGCCACCACTTTCCTCCACCCCCGCTTCTTCGCCTCCTCGAACGCAAACCTTGCAGCCCGGGTTGACTTCTGCCTGGTGATCAGGCGTATCGCAATGGCGACATCATCGGAGAGCCTGTATTCAATCCCAGAGTAGAGCCCTTCAGTCGCCTCCCTCACGCACAAGAAGTCCACATCCCCTAGCGGTCCTACCTGATTGGGGAAGGTCTTGATCGGCCTCACGTTCGCGAAGAGGTTGAACCTCTGCCTTATGCTCACTGCCACGCTCCTCGGCGTGCCAGGGATAGCGAGCGTCGTCGTGGGACCTTTGAAGCAACAGTCAGAGGATTCTAGTATCTTCCACGTCTCGTCGGGGATGAAGCTCGGCCCTTTCTTGTTCCTCTCCCACCACTCCGCGCCCGCATCACACGGGATGAACTCCGCCTTCACGCCAGTTGCCCTCAGGACCGTTAGGGCGGCATCGACGAGCTCGGGGCCCGTCCCGTCACCCCTTATCAGGGCAACCTTCGCCATAAGCCGAGCGTCTCGACTCACGTGTTAAATCCTTTCTAGCGAATGATCTTGAAATCGCGTAGACTCCGGTCAGGGCTTACGTCCTTCACTTCCACAGAATCCACGCGGGCACCCGGGGGTCCGTTCCGGGCCCAGTTCTGGACGGCCTTCACACTCTCCTCGCGTCCTTGAAGGAGCGCCTCCACCGAGCCGTCAGGGTTGTTCTCCACCCAGCCCACGACGCCATTCGCCACGGCCACGTCATTCATCGATGCCCGGAAGAAGACTCCCTGCACCCTTCCACTGACTCTCAGATGGACGCAGACGATCTTCATTCGCATCGACCGGACAGGGACTTCGCCGTAGCAACGATCCCATCCCTGACTATGGCTATTCCTACGGAGGCGATATCGAACGCGAAGAAATTGGAAAAGCCCGCCAACCCTGCTCGCACAGCACGATCTCGGATTAATAGGTTGACACTAGAGGTGTCAGCTACCTGCTCTTCCGTGCGGCGACGACGGCCAGTGCGATGAATGACACCGCAAGGGCGGCGACGGCAAGAGTCAGCTCCGTGTTGATTATCCTCAGCTCTTGCAGCTGCCTAGCTCTCTCCTGCGCAAGCGCCTGGTTGTTCGTGGAGAAGTTCACGACCGTCTTTGAGTCCTTGCCTGCCGCATTCTGGGCGGACAGGGCAACGCTGTGCTCTCCGTCGTTCAACGAGGTCGTGTTCCACAGGTAGCTTCCCTGCGGAGCAACGTTGAAACTCTTGTTGTCTATTGAAAGCATGACCGTCGTGATTAGGTCGCCGGACGCGCGAAACGTTACGTTCAGGAGTCCGTTGACGATGCTCCCCTGCGTTGGGTTGCCAATGAACGCCGAAGGCGATTGGTTCAGAACCGTGAACGACGCCGTCTTGGTAGCCTCGTGCCCGACCAGGTCGGCTGCATGAAGTATCAGCGTGTGCGTTCCGTCGCTCAGGCTGCTCGTATCCACCTCGATGAATCCGTCTGAACCCAGCTGCTTCGGTGGCGATGAGTCGATGGAGTATGACGTGCTGGTGAGCCCAACTCCCGTTATGTTCACTGGAATCCTCAAGATGCCGCTCACCGTCCCGTTGGGAATCTTCACGGAGATGGTCGGGGTAACCTGGTTGGGGAGGATCGTGTTCAGCACCACCTCCCCGGTGAAGGTCTCTGATGGGGCCATCCCGCTGAATACTGTGTTGTGTACTATCACCGTGTACGCCCCGGTCGAGTTCACGGGGAACGACAAGATGCTCGAAGTCGGGCCATTGTTCTGCGATGGTGCGAAACCCCCTCCCCAGCTGTTGTTGTTGAATGGTGAGACTCCCAGGTAGTCATTGCTGGCTGAAGGCGATATGGGGAGGATGTAGACGAAGCTCCTCGTTATTGACTTGTATATCCCCGGAGGGACTGAGGTAGCCACTATCCTCCCTTGTGGGTCCAGGACGAAGAGGTTTATGCTGGTGAACGGGGAGCTCCAGTCCAGCCTTACCGTGCCCTGATTGACTGTCGGATCATTCACCTGTACTTTGAAGATTCTCCAGTTCCCCGATTCATACCTCCAGCTGAAGTCGGTTGCCCCGTAGACGGCTCCGTTGTCGTAGAGGACTCCCTTGATGTCCTGCGTACCCCCGAAGACGTACGGAACTCCCTTCTCATAGGCGGAGACGGGGACGATGAACGAGACCGGGACGTGGGTGACCTGGGAGTTGTTGCCCTTCATTGTCATGAAACCCTGGTAGACTCCCGGCCTCATGTTGCTGGGGACCTTGATCGAGGCCTGCAGCGTACCAGTCGAGTGCGGTGCAAGGGAGAGCGAGCCCCTGTCGAAAGATATCGTGCTCCAACTCACCTTGTCCAGGTAATAGACATAGACCTCGAAGTGGACCGGTTTGGGTTGGCCTTCTACCTTGCCGAACCAGTACGACATCAGGTTGGCATTCTGAAAGACGCCAAGCAGGGGCGTCCCGCTGAACTTGCGGAGCGGGTTGCTTATCCTCACCTCCTCAGCGTTCCCCCAGGCATAGTTCGTGTTCACGAGAGCAATCTCCCCGAGCTCTGGGAGACCGTCATGATTCAAGTCGGTCCAGTCATACAGCTGGAGCCTCAATCTGGTGACAGCGTTGACGTAGTAGGGGGATGCGCTCGAGTTGTACCAAGAGTTGAGGATCTCTCCCACCGCACGCGTCAGGTTGATGAACCTGCTCTGGCCGGGAATGCTAGTGTTCGAGAGATGCGTCTCGCCAAGTAGCCCGAATGAAGCACCGTCGACGTCAACCCGGATGCTCCGTTCCGTCGGATTCGTTAGGGTGAAGGACGCACTGGTGGAGCCTCCAGCGGCCACCGTTCCCGCGAACCATCTCCCCTCCGGTTGCGGCGTCGAGGGGATCAGGACCCTCTGGCCGATGAGCCGAGAGAGACTTCGCTCCGCGCCCCCCAGTGTGTTGACCACGTTCGTGAATGTGGAGTTCGTGCTGGCGGAGAAGACTGCCGGTACGGCCGAAGAACCGCCGAGGGCGTAGGAGACTGCACGTAGCGCGTCTGCCCTCCCTGCGCCCTGCACGAACGGATCGTTACCTGTGTCCGTTGCGGTATTCATCATGATCGTCTTTATCAGGAACGGGTCGAACTGCTTCGCTTTGGATTTCAGTGCCTCGGTAACAAGGGCACCGACACCCGCCGTGAGGGGCGTTGCTTGACTGGTTCCCCCGAAGAAGGCCCACGCGTTGACGCCGTTCCCTTTCGAGCTCATTATCGCAGTCGGTGTGAATGCAAAGGCGCCGACATTGACCAGATCAGGTTTCGGTTCCCCGGTCGGACTCGGGCCTCGGTCAGACCACGATATCACGTCGTCATGGTACGTCGAGTTGCCTCCCCATAGCCGGGCCCCCCGTTCCCCATCGCTTGGAAGAAGAGGGTTCCCGGATAATCCGGACTGAAACTCCCCGGTACCGAGAGGGCATTCTCAAGGGCGCTCACCACGTCGTACCCCATTCCGGATTCCAGGAGTGGCCAGCTTGAGATCCCCCAACTGTTGCTGATCAGCTCCGCTCTGTGATTTCCGCTGTACACCCACTGCTTCAGCGATGAATCGTAATCGAACCCGCTTGTCCACATCCAGCCATAGAGAATGTCGCCAATGTAGATGCCCTTCACGGCGACAATCTGCGCCCCTGGAGCCACCCCCTCGAGTTTGTACATCGTACCGTTGCCGTAGATGTCGTACGAGCTTACCCCTCTGCTTGCAACGTTGGATGCCGTCTGGGTGCCATGCCCCGCGAAGTCGAACATCACTCCAACGTAGTTCCCGTAAGGGTCCATCGGCGCGAGAAGAG
>JACPTA010000159.1:0-2051 GCA_016193005.1 Nitrososphaerota archaeon
ACTATCTGCTTAGTCTTCATGTTGGCTACTATTTTCACTAGGCCACGAGTATCTCCAATAATGTGCACCTTTGGGACCATTTCTAGGGGGAGAATACCACAGTTGCACCGTATGCCTTGAGTATTCGCCTGTGCGTCAGTTAAGCCAACACTGGCGACCTCGGGGTACGTGAAGACGGCCCTCGGCACTTCTCTCAGGTCGATGCTTTTCTTCGCCCCGGCGAAGGCGTTGTGTACGGCTGTGGCTCCTTCCTTTGCCGCTATGGTTTCGAGCATGGGTTCTCCGATAACGTCTCCAGCCGCCCATATGTGGGGAGCAGAAGTCTGCATCTGATCATTAACCTTGACAAATCCATCGCCATCCAATTCAACTCCCGCCCTTTCCGGCGTAAGATAGTCTGTGTTTGGGGTTCTACCGGTTGCGAATAGAAGTTGCTCGGCCTTGAATTCTTTCTCTTCGCTACTGAAGTGCGCGCGTACGACCTTTTTCTCACCTCTTTGAGAGACTTCCTTCAGGGATACTCCCGTATGGATTGCTATGCCTTCCTGCTCCAAGTAAAGTTTCAGAGCTTCAGATATTTCGGGTTCGTCTTCAGGTAGTATTCTTTCATTCCGTTGCAAGACGGTGACCTTCGTTCCGAAATGGGCATACATCTGGGCAAATTCGAGTCCGAGCGTTCGGCCACCTATGATAATCATGGAATCTGGAAGTTCGCTTAGGCTCAAGGCCTCTTCGTTGGTGAGATAACTCACTCCCTTGATTCCTTCTACCTGAGGGATCTTGGCCCGGGCTCCGGTCGCAATAATGAACTTCTTCCCCCTGACTACTCCTCCATCGACCTTCACCTCGTTGCTAGAAACGAATCGCCCCAATTTGGGTATGTACTCGACACTGTCTAGCCTTTTCATTACGTCTCTATACTTCTCCTTCCTGAACTTCTTGACGAGTGCGTCCTTTTCTGTCATCACCTTTCTGAAGTCCAGCTTACTTCTACCGTACCTGATTGCTCCGAAATAATCGGCAGAATGTTGGTAGAAAATATTTCCCACGGTTATCATATTCTTACTGGGCAAGCAGCCAACATTGACGCATGTGCCCCCAATCACAGTCCCTTTTGTTACGTTAGCCCCTATGCTTGCGGTCTTTATGCCGAGTTCGTTGGCCTTGATCGCGGCTGCGAATGCACCAGAGCCCTGTCCTATGATTACCAAGTCGTAGTTCTGCATTAGAGTTCACCTTTCTAGTGCATCACAAGTGAAGAGGTTGCTCGCGTAGTTCCTAAGGTGGTTGTCCACGATCTCTAGCAAAGGAAGTACGGTCTGCTCATTTACGGAGTAAATCCTGGACTTTCCTTCGCGACTGGATGTGACCAATCCACAGAAAGTCAGGCATTTGAGGCTGTGAGAAACGTGAGTCTGCTCCAAAGCTAATTCGCCACAAATCTCGGAGACGTTCATGCTTCCTTTGTCTGCCAAGAGATGTAGGACTTGCATTCTAGTTTGGTTTGCTAGCGCCTGAAAGAATAACGCGTAGGGCTTGACGAATACAGTTCTGGTTGGCACAGACTTCATTCTCTTTCTCCTGGTCTTCCTTCAAGGTGTCTTGCTAGCGCTTCACCGAAGTTGCGAGTGTTTGTCAGCCGTCCGAGTTCGTGGGCCTGGTCCACAGAGAGCAGGAGAGTCCCTTTGTGCTCGGAGCTCCACCGGTCTCCCGACGCGCGCGAGCCAAAGAAATGGACGAAATGGCAGAAGCTCTGGATGATGTCTGCATCGAAGGCTCTGTTAGGGGCAAGAAAGGAAACGACCGTGTCGGTTGGCTCGAGCTCTTTGACCCCCTCCGGCTCCACCACTAGGGAAATCTTTTCGTTTGTCACAGGATCGGTTGACTCGACCCTTGCTGTCTTCCGAAGGATTTCGGGGATGAACAAGCTGTCCCAGGCGCACCAGGTGTACAAGGTCCGGCCGTCAACCTGAAAGCGATGGGGCATCTCGGGGAGGGCCAGCCCCCAAAACCCAATCACCGCTCTGGTATCATCGTAATAGACCCCGGGC
>JACPTA010000159.1:2092-2678 GCA_016193005.1 Nitrososphaerota archaeon
TCAGCAAGTCGGTCTGGAGAGACCGGTTCGCCCTCTGCCAGCAGGCGATACAGTCCAACGGCAATTCGTCGCTCGTCAAATCCGAGCTTGGGCATCGCATTCACGATCTTGTCAGCGAGATTGTCACTACTTGACATGGGTATCATATGATATATTCATCATATAAACTCTTCGGTGACGACGATGGAGAGGTGAATCATGTTGAGATGACGATTAATCTCACGATCAAGGTAGTGGTTTTAGGTACTGTTACGTAGTTCGTTCCCTTCTGCTTCTTCGTTCACGGTACGAGCCTAACGAACTGTCTATCTAGCTACTAGTTCCCGTGAAACACGGTATAGTGCCACGGCCTGACCGGTCTCCCAGTCAGATCAACGTAGATGTGCTTCACCCGCGTGTACTCTTCGAACGAGTACATCGAGAGGTCCTTGCCGAATCCGGATTGCTTGAACCCGCCATGGGGCATCTCGCTCACGAGAATGCCGTGCTCGTTAATCCACACGGTCCCGAAGTTCAGTTTGTTCGCCACCTTCACGCACGAAAGAATGTCCCGCCCGTAAATCGAGGCCGCGAGTCCATAGTCAAC
>JACPTA010000156.1 GCA_016193005.1 Nitrososphaerota archaeon
GGTTCTTGGAGCCCCTGGGGATACTGCTGGCAGTCTTGACTGGTCTTGGCACTATCTTCGCAACGGCCGTTCCAATCATCGTCAGGGATGTCCTGACTTCACTTCCTTTACAGTCGGGGATCTCGTTCGTGCAGGTCTTCATCGCATCCGTCGTTTTCGGTTGTGCAATAACAATCCTGGCCTTCCTGTGGGCAAGAAGAGGTGTCACTGACCTGTTAAGAGAGCTTCCCTATTGAAGGCTTGTCACACTAAGGTTTAATCGTTGTAGAAAGAGGAGAGGTAGCATTTGAGAGACGACAGGTTCGGCTACGACGACTTCCTCTCACCATTCACATGGCGGTACGGAAGCAAGGAGATGAGAGCCATATTTTCGGAGAGGGAGAGGCGCGGGACGTGGAGGAAGGTCTGGGCAGAGTTGGCGCGAGCGGAGCATCAATACGGACTCGTATCTCGGAGAGAACTGCGAGATATCCTCTCGAAAGCGGGGCGCGAGTACGTCGACATCCAGAGCGCCCATGCAATCGAGCGGAAGATAAGGCACGACCTGATGGCAGAGATTCAGGTCTTCGCCCGTCAGGCGAAGAGAGGAGGTGGGAAGATACATCTCGGGGCCACCTCGATGGACATTGAAGACAACGCCGATATTCTCCTATTCAGGAGGGCGGCCGACCTTGTTCTCAGCCGCCTCGTCAATTGCTTAGATGCAGTCGCTGAGAGGGCGCTGAGTTACAGGAGCCTGGCTTGCATGGGTTGGACACACCTCCAGCCAGCAGAACCGACCACGCTGGGTTACAGACTCGCAGGATACGCACAGGACATAGCCTTGGATATCGATCTCCTGGAGTTCGAGCTCGCTGAGCATCTCAAGGGAAAGGGAATGAAGGGCGCCGTGGGAACGGCTGCAAGCTATCAGAAGCTACTCGGGAGCGCAAACAAGGCCGCGAAGCTCGAGGACCAAGTCATGAGAAATCTCGGAATCGATAGTTTCCATGTCTCGAGCCAGACATATCCGAGGAAGGTCGATTACCTGCTCCTCTCGTGCCTCGGATCCATAGCCCAGAGCTGCCACAAGTTCGGATTGGACCTCAGAATCCTACAGTCGCCCTCGATAGGAGAGCTCTCTGAGCCTATCGGCGAGAAGCAGGTCGGCTCAAGCGCGATGCCGTTCAAGAGGAACCCGACCGCTGCGGAGAGGATGTGCTCTCTCGCAAGGTATCTCTCTTCACTTCCGGCTGTCGCCTTCATGAACGCTTCCAGCAGCATCCTTGAGAGGACCCTCGACGACTCTGCGAGTCGGCGACTGGCGATGCCCGAGGCGTTCATCGCAGTTGACGAGTGCTTGTCAATCTACGAGCGGCTGATGAGAGGCCTGACGGTCTATCCCATAATGATAAGGAGGAACATGGAGAGATTTGGGGAGTTCGCAGGCACCGAAGCTCTGCTCATGGAGATGGTTTCGAGGGGAGGAGACAGGCAAGAGATGCACGAGCTAATCCGGAAGCACTCGTTCGTCGCCTGGGAGAGCGTGATGCGGGGAGAGCCGAATCCGCTCGCCAGACTCCTATCTGGCGACCCAAAGGTATCATCCAAGTTTAGTCGGGGGGAAGTCATCGAGCTGTTGAAACCAAAGAAGCACGTGGGAAGTGCGGCAGAGTTGACTGTGAAATTCGTCAGAGATGTCGCCAGGCCACTTTTGAGGAGGTACAGGGATAGAATAGGGAAGAGCGGAAGCGTGGAGTACTAGGCAGCCCTGACCCTTCCCACGAACACCCCTTCTCCCCCCGTGATCTTTCCCATCTCAAAGGCTTCCACTCTGTGCCTCCCACAGATTCTCAGGATCTGGCCGAGTTCACCAGGAGGAGCGACAATACAGAATCCCACTCCCATGTTGAATGTTGAGTACATCTCCTTGTCGGACAGCTTTCCTTGCTTCTTGATCAGTTCGAAGATCGGCAACGAGGGGAATGGGTCAAGCTTGAAGGACAACGGCCTCTCCTTCACTAGTCTCTTCAGCTTGCTGAATGCCCCACCAGTAATGTGAGCAAGGCCGTGAACGTCGGCCTTCTTGACGATCTCGAGGACCGGGTTCACGTAGATGGCCGTTGGAGTCAACAGCTCGTCACCCAGCAGCTTGCCCAGCCCAGGAACAGCCTTCCTGAGGTTCTTCTCGACCTTCAGGACTTTCCTGGCCAAAGTGAACCCGTTGGAATGGAGGCCCGAGCTCCGAATCCCCACGATTCTGTCTCCCTCCATTATCCTCGACCCGTCGACAATCTTGTTCTTCCGCACAAGTCCGACGCCGACGCCGGCCAAGTCGAACCCCCTCCCTCCTACTCCCCTGATGACCTCTCCTAGTACGGCCGTCTCGCCCCCTGCTATGGCGATAGATGCCCTCCTTGCACCCTCGGCGAGCCCGTTCGCTACCTCCTTGACAAGCTGGTCGTCCTCCCGTTCCAGAGCCAGGTAGTCAACCATCGCCATGGGTTCAGAACCCATGCACAGAAGATCGTTCACATTCATCGCCACGCAGTCGATTCCAACTGTATCATACTTCCTCATCATCTGTGCAACAAGCACCTTCGTCCCTACGCCATCCGCATGGATTGCAAGGGCCTGGTCTCCGCCCAAGTCGATTATCCCAGCGTAATGGCCTATCGGGAGGATGGGTCTCCCAAGTTTACCCAGCCTGTAGTCGAAGGTTGCGCCGAAGACCCCAGACATGAATTCTTGAAGCCGCTTTATCTTCGAGATGTCAACACCAGCTTTTGCGTATGCGTCCCGCGCCACCCCTGCTCACCCCCCCATATTTCAGCCCAGCTTCTTCCCCGTGAGCTTCTCGTAGGCGTACACGTAGCGCCTACTCGTTTCTTTCACCAGCTCGGCGGGAAGGATGGGAGGAGGTGGTGTGGCAAGCTCGTTCTTCCTTGCGTTGTCAAGCTTCTGCTTGTATCCCACCGATGTCAGCCAGTCGCGAATTGACTGCTTGTCGTAGCTCTCCTGGGTCTTACCCGTTTGATACGACTCTCGGGACCAAAGCCTGAACTCGTCCGGGCCTATTGCGTCCGCGAGAAGGATCTCCCCGCTCCAATCCCTCCCAAACTCGACCTTCAAGTCCGCAAGTATGAAACCTGCGTTGTGAGCCGCAACAGCTATCATGTTGTAGATTGAGATAGAGCTCTCCTTCACCCGCCTCAGCTCAAACTCGCTCATCGTTCCAGCGGCGATTATCTGGTCCTCAGTAATCGGCTCGTCCTTGACCTCCGACTTCGTCGTCGGGTCAAAGTAGGGCGCAGGAAGACTGCTGGCCAATACTCTATCAACCTTGAGGTCTACCTCGCCCTTCATTAGTCGGTCGTAGAGGCTCCCGTAAAGGTAGCCCCTTACGACGCACTCGACGGGTATTATCGCCACCTTCTTCACAACC
>JACPTA010000157.1 GCA_016193005.1 Nitrososphaerota archaeon
CGTTGCCCGACGAGGAGAAGCTGATCCTCGACGTGGCACGGATGATACAGATAGGCTTCCTCCAGCAGAACGCGTACGACGACATCGACGCCTACTGCAGCCCGCAGAAGCAGGTCAAGATGCTGAGGATGTTCATCACGTACCACGAGGAGGCGCTGAAGGCTCTCCAGAGCGGAGTCCCACTATCGAAGATGAGGGCCATGTCGGTCATCTCGAAGATGCTTCGATGCAAGTTCGCGATAAAGAGCGAGGACGTTGAGAAGCTCGACGTTCTCTACAACGAGATGCTCGGCGAGTTTGCTTCACTCGGAGTACAGGAGGTGAAGGTCTCTGGCTAAGGCCGCATCGGGCGTCGAGTACAGCAAGGTAGCGGAGATCAAGGGGCCTCTGCTGATTGTGGACGGCATCGACACGGCGGCCTTCGACGAGCTCGTCGAGGTAGAGGACCCATCGGGGGGCAAGAGGCTCGCAAGGGTCCTAGAGTCGGGTTTCGGGAGAGCCATCGCTCAGGTATTCGAGGGGACCTCGGGGCTCTCGGTCGCTGGGACAAAGGCAAAGTTCCTTGGCAAGACCATGCAGCTACCCGTTTCGGAAGAGCTGCTCGGCAGAGTCTTCGACGGTCTCGGCAGGCCGCTGGACGGACTCCCCGAGCCTGTCGGAAAAGAATTCAGAGATGTGAACGGAGCGCCCATTAATCCCGAGAGGAGGGAGTATCCGACGGACCTCATCCAGACGGGAGTCTCCGCGATAGACGTCATGCTCACACTCGTCAGGGGCCAGAAGCTCCCCATCTTCTCCGGCGCAGGCATGCCGCACAACAAGCTTGCCGCTCAAATCGCCCGGCAGGCGACGGTCGTCGGCGAGGGGGAGGAGTTCGCGGTAGTTTTCGCGGCGCTCGGCGTCCAGCACGGAGAGGCGGCATTCTTCAAGAGGACGCTAGAAGAGTCGGGCGCGATCAGGAGGAGCATCCTCTACCAGAACCTGGCTGACGACCCCGCCATCGAGAGGATCAGCACCCCGCGTGTCGCGCTTACGGCAGCCGAGTATCTTGCCTTCGACCTTGGATACCACGTTCTTGTCATCTTGACGGACCTGACCAACTACGCGGAGGCGCTCCGAGAGATTTCAGCGGCAAGAGAGGAAGTCCCCGGAAGGAAGGGATACCCAGGATACCTATACACCGACCTGGCGACTAACTACGAGAGGGCCGGGAGGATAAAGGGAATGAAGGGAAGCATCACGCAGATGCCAATCCTCTCGATGCCGAGCGACGACGTTACGCACCCCATCCCGGACCTCACGGGCTACATCACGGAAGGCCAGATCTTCCTCGGAAGAGACCTCTTCAGAAAGGGCATCTACCCGCCGATCTATCTTCTCTCAAGCCTGAGCCGACTGATGGGCCCGGCTCTGGGGCATGTCATCAAGGCGGGAAGGGCTAGGGCAGACCACCAGATGGTCGGAAACCAGCTCTACAACGCTTACGCTCGATCAGTCGAGCTCCGCGCACTCGCAGAGATCGTCGGCAAGTCCGGGCTCACGGGCGTGGATCTGAGGTACCTGAAGTTCGGCGACGAGTTCGAGCAGAAGTTCCTCAGCCAGGGATACGACGAGAACAGGCCCTTCGATGACAGCCTGAGGATTGCCTGGGAATGCCTCTCCGTCCTTCCCGACACGGAACTCACGAACATCAAGGAAGACTTCGTCAAGAAGTACCACATCAAGGAAAGGTCGACGGAGTAGCAAGGCATGTCAGTAGCCGCGGCGGGAAAGGTCCTCCCGACAAAGATCGAGCTGATCAAGACAAGGAGGAGCCTCTCGACCGCGAGGAGAGTCTACAGGGTGCTCGACGATAAGAGGGAGGTCCTACTCAAGAAGCTCGAGGAGATGATCCAGAAGGCAGGGACCGCCAGGGAGGAGATCTGGCAGCCCATCTCGGACGCGTACTTCGCGCTCTACGACTCGTACCTCAGGCTCGGCCCGCTGAGGCTCGAGGGGATAGCCGCACACACGCCGCCGGTCGTGGAGGCGGACGTGATCGTGAAGAGGATTGTCGACGTCGACGTTCCCGCGCTCAAGCTCACCGAGAAGAATGTCAACATGACGTACGGGTTCGCAGATAGCAGCGTATCTGTCGACAAGGCCTCGAGGCTGATAAGGAAGGCGCTCGTGTCGATATTCAAGGCAGCGGAATTCGAGAACGCGATATTCCGCCTTGCGAGCGAGCTGGAAAAGACTCAGAGGCTGATAAACGCGCTCGAGTACCTCATCATCCCGAGGTACGAGAGTTCGATTCGATACATCCAGGCAACACTCGAGGAGAGGGAGAGAGAAGAGTTCGTAAGGCTTAAACACGTCAAGCGGGTGCTCGAGGCCAAAGTGGCGAAATCAGGATGAGCGACATCGCTGAGAAGGCCTTCGAGTCCGTCTCGGAAAATGTTGAGAAGGAGTACTCCTCTACAAAGGCGGAGGTGGAGGAGAAGGTAAAGAGGGCGAAGGAGAAGGCGCTTTCGCAATTGAAGCCGTAGCTCTGGGCTTGGATACATGCTTGCAAAGCAGCCGGCTCTTTTCTTGGCAGAATTACCATTTACTAGCGCCTTTCGACCGAGTCAGGAATCCATAGGCAAAAATCGGCCTCGACAGTAATCGCAGGACTCTCGGCAATAATCGTGATCCTTGCGGACCTTCCAGGCCAATGAGGAAGCTATTGAGGCGCCGTTGGTTTGTCGGCCGTTTTCTCGACGAGCGCATCCCTCTTTACCATCGCATCCACGAACCTTGCCACGAGCACAATTGAAACTCCAAGACCGATCGTGGCCATCGCGCCAGCAAGCAGCGCCTGCGATATGCCAAGCGCATCAGCCAGGTAGAAGCCGAAGAAGGTGAAGGAGATGACAATCACCGCGATGATGATGGGCGCCACGAGCATCACCTTGATGTTGGTCGATTTTCTCCTCGCCTTGCTAGCCATGCAACTCGTTAGCGGCGACTTACCGCTGGTTATGTTAAGTCTTCGGCTCGAATAGAACGAACCGGTAATTCGGGTCGAGCTTGAACTCTTCTACTCGCACTTGCTGTATCCGCAGTTGGTGCAGCGATAGCAGCCGTTCTCAAAGATTATCGAGCTCTGCTCGCAGTCCGGGCAGGTCGACCCGGTCACCAGGTTCTGCGGCGCCTCCTTGGTCACCTTGCCCTGGACAAGTATCTCGAGCGCCTTCGAGACGGCGTCGGGGATGGATAACAGTTGTATGCCGTCGTCCCACGATACGTACTTCCCCCTAATCCCCTTGAGCATCCTTACGACGTTCTGGATGTCGCCCCCGTGCTGGAGGTAGAGACTGATCAGCCTCCCAAGCGCCTCCGCGTCGGCCTTCTCGTCCCCTCCGAGCTTCCCGAGCGTCACGAAGACCTCCTTCAGCGAACCTCTCTCGTCAGAGTTGGCCGTCACGTACAGCCCTCCCTGGGGGAGCTTCAGCTTGAGCGTCCTGCCCGTCATCACCTTCGCCCTCTCGAACTGCTTCGACTTCTCCTTCTTCTCCACCTTGGCGGTCTCCAGAATCCCTTCTCTGCTCCCCTCCCTATAAATCGTGATGCCCTTGCATCCGAGCTTCCACGCGAGGAAGTATATCTTCTGCACCTCTTCCACGGAGATCTCCTCGGGCAGGTTCACGGTGCTCGAGATCGCAGTGTCGATGTGCTTCTGGATCGCGGCCTGCATCTTCACCCTCATCTCAGGCTTTATCTGGTGAGCCGTCACGAAGTACGTCGGCAGGTTCTTCTCGTCGGTCACGTGGTGGACTCGCATGTAGTCTTTCACCAGCGGGTGGAAGACCTTGAACTCACCCTCGCTCAGAGACTTGCTCCTTCTTGTGTAGGACATTGCGAAGACAGGCTCGACGCCACTCGAGCTTCCAGCGAGTATGGAACCCGAACCAACGGGCGGAATCGTCGTCAGTGCGGCATTCCTGATACCCTGATTCCTGATCTTATCCCTCACCTTCACGTCAAGATTCTGGATGAAGGGCTGGGCCAGATGCTTGTCCGGGTCGAACGCAGGGAAGACTCCCTTTTCTTTCGCAAGCTCCGTCGAGTAATCGTAGATCACGTTCACTATCCTCTCGAAGAGCTTGTCGACGAACTCCACGGTCGCCTCTTCGTCGTACTTTAGCCCGAGCTTGATCAGCATGTCACCCAACCCCGTGATGCCAACGCCTATCCTCCTGCTCCAGAGAGAGGCGGTCCTCTGCTGGGCGAGCGGGTGCTTGTCCGCGTTGTAGTCGAGGACGTTGTCGAGGAACCTCACGCCGTACTGGGTGGCCTTGACCAGATCGTCCCAGTCTACACTGCTGTGGTCGGTGAACGGCTCCTTTACGAAGTAGCTCAGGTTTACCGAGCCAAGGCAGCAGCACCCATAGTTTTCAAGAGTCTGCTCGCTGCAGGGGTTCACTCCTTGGACCTCCATGTTGTTGTACTCTGTCGTTGAATATTTCTTCATGGAGTCCCAGAAGATAACTCCAGGCTCGTCAGACTGCCACGCGGCCTTGATGAGCTGGTCCCAGATCTCTCTCGCCCTCACCTTCCTGCTGAACTCTACCTTCTCGTTCTTGAAGTGGAGCTCGAAATCACCGTCCCTCTCCACCGCCCTCATGAAATCATCGGTGACTTTGACGGAGACGTTCGCATAATTCACCCTCTTCAGGTCCTTCTTCACGTTGATGAAGTCGAAGATGTCCGGGTGGTCCACCCTGATCGTGATCATGAGCGCCCCCCTCCTCCCCTCTTGCCCGATAGTGCCGGTAGTGGTCGAGAGAAGCTCCATGAAGGAGACAGAGCCCGAGCTGTAGATCGCCGCATTATTGACTGGAGAGCCTCTCGGCCTCAGCCCCGAAATGTCGGTGCCCACCCCTCCTCCGAAGCTGTAAGTTCTTGCAGCTTCCTTGCACCAATCGAAAATTCCTTCTATGGAATCTTCCTTAATCTTGAAAAAATAGCAATTAAGTAGCGTTGCCCGTCTTGGCTGCCCCGCCCCGAACAGGATCCTTCCTCCAGGGACGAACCTGTAGTTTTCGAGGAGCCAGTGGAAATTTTCCGTCCACTCTTTCTTCTTCTCCTCCTTCTCGACCGAGGCCAGCTCGGCTGCCACTCTCTTCCACATCTGCTCGGGCTTGGTCTCCACCTTCTTGCCGGTTTTGTCCCGGAGAGCATACTTTTCGTAGAAGACCCTCGCGCGGAGTTCGTCTCCATCAAATGCGTCGAGAGTTTCTTTCGGCAGCGGTACCTCCACTACTTTCTGGAGTTTCTGGTCTCCAGTATCTGACCCTGATTCAAGTTCTGTTGTCATGATTAGATATCACTTAGTAATCGTTGCGCGTCATGATACCAAACATCTTCAGTATTAAAGCACATGTCTAATTTTTTCGTTAGTCGTCTTGCATTTTAGTCAATGGAAATCAAATCGAACGAGGTAAACGTTTGCGCTGAAAACTTTCTCGCCATCACGTTGTAAATGCGGAAATGCTCCCTACCACAACCCAGCAACAGACTCGAGCTAAGGAATTCTAGCATTTTCCAAACCGATTACTTCGCAGTCGAGTACTGGGCAGTGGCTGCGGACTTGCACCTCTTGCATCTTGTCGAGTCGGGCACAAGTTTTAATCCACAATTTCTGCAAACAGAGACCGTTCTGACGACTTTGAAGTAGGGAATCTTGTTGATTCCAGTCGAAAGGAGGTTGAATATCCCCCGGGTGTCAAGTGAAGCACCGTTCATCAAAACCGACATCCCGCCCTTGAGTCCGCTCGACAACCTGTTGAGGTAATCGACCTTTTCCTGATTCTGGAGGTCGCTGGTGCTCAGCACGGGGGATTGCGAGTATCCTGAACCCTGGAGGCCAGGCACAGTGGCCCTGCCATACTTCTCTGCGTCCAGCGCTGCCAGCCGGCTGGCGCCATCTTCCTCAATAATTGCAATTCCTAGGTGCTCATTCTTGCTAGATTTTTCAACTGCCACCTGGGCGGCGGTCTGGACGATCTTCTCGGCGAGCGCCGTCCTCGAGCCCGTGGAGGGGTCCCGTATGAGGCTGGCGAGGCTCTCCTCCAGCCCTGCCAGGCTGACTACGAGCGGCATGGCTTCAGATGTCACGGTCTCCGACCCGTAGCTGAGGGTGGGGAGTAGGCCTTTCTTCATCATTCTCTCCAGCACCCTTCTCCTCGTGGTCAGGGCGTCGGCCCCTACGCCTATTAGCATGGCCAGTTTTGCCCTGAAGTACGTCTCATCTTCGTTGGAGTCGTACGCCAGCCTTGGGAGGTTCAGCGTGAGGTTGTGCAGCGCACTCACGTTGTCCCCCTGGAGTTCGTGAGGGAGGGCATCAGAGCTGATTCCCAAGAAGCTCCTCCTCTGGTCATTCGTGAAGAATGCGACCTTGCCGCCGATAAAGAGTATCGAGGCGGCATCCTTCAAGATGCCCGTCTCGTCCGCCCTGCTGGGCTTCCCCAGAAGGAGCTTGATCTCAGGCCTCGGCGTCTGCTCGACAAAGGCGCTGTAGGCCTCGAGGGTGGCCTCTAGGGTCTTCTGGACCAGATCCTTCCCTGCTTCGTCCCTGAGCGAGGGGTTGAGCTCCAGTGTGACTGTCGGCTTCTCCCATGACGGCAGGAGGGTGGAAACCACCTCGAAGAACCTCATCATGGCCTGGCGGGTCTCGTGCTTCGTCCTGGAGCGTGTGAACGCTGCGAGGTACTGGAGGAAGTTCCTGTAAACGAGCTCGGCCGAAGCCTCCTTCATGATGAAAGATGTAATGTTTGTCATTATGGTGGCAGCTTCCTCCAAATTCTGAGGTGTCTCCAGCATGGGCGCGTAGAGAAGTTTCCCCTTCGGGTTGAACCCCGAAGCTTTCACACTCAGCAGGTCAACGAATATGGTATCGGGAATGAGTCCCCACGACCCAGCGTTCGAGATGTGAATGTCACCCGCCAGATGGGCATCTGCCACGTCCCTTGGAAGCTGTTCGAGGAGCAGGTACTCCGAGAAGACAGCCTTGCCCGTCTGATGAATCAGCCCCTCGACGTCGCTGCCGTCCTCCCCTGCCCTGTTGAGTAGCTGGGTAACGTCATAGACGGGTATTCCGAGTCTCGTTAGCTTGTGCCTGTACTCCTCCAGGTTGTGTTCGACCAGTAAAGCGTTGACCATCTCCCTGATCAGGGGTGCCGTAAGGTACTGAGTCTGGAACTTGTAGAGCCTCGACTCTGTCTCGCTTGTAATCTTCTGGGCCAGCTCAACTGGCATGCCTGCCTCCTTCACCAAAGACTGCAAAATCCTGTCAGCGTTGAACTCCTCCATTGCCTGACGCGACGTTCGTACATACAACTTCCCGCTCTCGACCAGCGACTGCTCCTCGATCTGACGCGTCAGGTTAAGAACCAATCTGCCCAAATTCGTGACGGTGTACTTTCTCTCCTGCCTATTCAGCTGGATCAGCAGCTGCCTTACCAGCTTCCGTAGATGGTAAGCAAACTTGCCAGACTCCTTCTTCGATTTGAAACCGGCCAGACTCTTGAGGGCACTGTACGTCAAGGGCCCCTTGATGTTCAGTATCTTGAGTATCTCCAGCCTCTGTGGAGACGCAATAACGCTGTAAATTGTTTTGACCCTACGAGGCGCCGCTTGCAATTGTCACAGGCTCGGGGTCAAAAGTATTTAACTAATTGTCGAGTCTGAATCAAAGAACACGTTTCTTGAAAATGAGTGGGGTCGGCCGGATTTGAACCGGCGGTCTCAAGCGCTCCTGCACGAGCAATCGATTGTGCCCCAAGGCTTGAAGCCTAAACCAGACTGGCCCCACTTGGTTGAATGATTATCCAACATCATGGCCTAGCCGACGACCCCTTTTCGTCCGTTCAGCGGCGTGGTAGTTATGCGTTCTCACACAAATAGCTCAGCGATGGTCACGATTTGTCTTGCACGGGCTTTCCCTTGGAGACGAAGGGGTTTCCTCGCACGAAGAACCTCCACACATGATTCAAACCCACGCCTATCCCGATTCTAGTGCTGCTCTCTATCTCGATTTCCCGATTGGGGCCCTTCAGTAGATACAGCCTTTCTGAGGAGACGAGGTCTTCACCATTGAGTGATAATTCTATGTTCATCGCTTTCGTAAGTTTCCCGGGTCCACTCGTAAGCTCGGTCAGGTCGGCCACTCCTCTGTTCCTTATCATGAGCTCAATCCCATCGAGAGGCTCGACCGCTCTGATTAGTACAGCGCCTGGTGTCCCCTTTCTCTCGGTAGTCACGTTAAGGCATCGGTTGGCTCCATAGCTCAGATAGACGTAGGCGTGACCTCCTTCGCCAAACATAACCGCAGTCCTCCTTGTCAACCCCTTGTACGCATGACTCGCCGGGTCGTCTTCACCCCTGTATGATTCGACCTCGACGATTCTGCCGGAGAGCACGCCTTCGCCGGTCTCACGCACCAGTGTGCAACCGAGCAAGTCTCTCGCAACTTCCGGAGTGTACCGCTCGAAGAAAGAACGTTCGAACCTCTTTCCCAATTTTTCCGCTTGAAAATCGTTCTGGTTATTAATTCAATCGAACTGTCTAGGAGTCTTTTTATAGCGGAAACAAAACAAATCAAGCAAGTCGGCAAGCAAGAATTCTGCGCTTGCTTGGTGGCTTGACGCATAACACAAGATGGTCGGTCGATGGATGCTTGGAACTTACTCTCCCGGAAGTCGACGGAGGCGCGGGTAGATGGGAAAACGAAAGGTTCTGAGCGAAGCCAATCTGAAGGAACTTGTCCTGCCAGAACAAGGCGAACTTCTGGGGAGAGTCACAAAGATTTCGAGCGGGGACCATGTGATGGTCAAGTGCGTCGACGGAAAGATGAGGCTCTGCAGGATACGAGGTAAGATGAAGAGAAGGGTCTGGATCAGGGAGGGCGACATCGTCTTGATCGCCCCATGGGATTTTGATGACGACCGGGGCGACGTCATGTGGCGTTACATCAAAGCGCACGAAGAATGGCTTACTGCGAACGGTCGCCTCCCACCGAACTTCTAAATCAGTTCCCCTCGTTAGTGTCCAATATTGTTCCATTACTGACAAAACTTGATGGTGAATGAGCAGGTGCCTCCAATCCCACTGACCACGGACGCAGGAAAGGTCTTTGTGTCGATCACGGGATTTGTTTCTGTCGGGTCCGTCGTGACAGCGTTGGTTTTCACGCTAGAACCTTTCGTGGCAAATCTCTGGAGAGAATGACTAGAATTGGTCGAGAAGAAAGTTGGAGAAGGACCTACCGCACAGGGAGGGATGATCGGGAAGAAGGAAGGGTCTCAGTCTGAACCAGACCGATGACCTCTACGAGGATCACTTCTGCGGACTGATCTTACGGAAGTTGGCGTAGAAGAGAACGACAGACGCCACGTAGAAACCAGTCGCGAGATAGAACGGCAGATCGTACTTACCCGTCTGCAGAATCATGCCACCAATGATAGTCGTGGCGCTATTCGGCAGCCTCCACATCACAGAGTTGACAGAGCTCGCGAACCCTCTCTCTTCTTGAGTCGTAATCCCCATCAGGTAGGAGTCAGAGAGCGGTGCTGCGCGAGGCTGAGCATGAATATTGTGGAGAGACCTTGGGTGAGGACGATCGCGCTCACCAGCCCATACTTGGTCGAGAGTCTTGGGCTGACCACAGCGGCCAGCGCAATCGTGATGTTCGAGACCGCTAGAAGCGGTCCGCTGTACGTGTCCAGGATTCCGAACTTCAGAAAGAGCCACGTAGGGACGAGCGGTATTATGAACCCCGCCCCCAGCCCGATAAGGCTGTTGATTGCAGAAAATTTCAGAAGTCGAGGGAAGTTCCTTCCTCTCGCGAGCTTTCTTTCAGTTGGAGTTTCGGCATGATCCCGCAAGAGAAATCCTAGCCACGCCGGGGTCGCCAGAGCAAGGATGCCCACAATAATCACGAAGTCTCTGTGCACAGCGACTGACCCAAGGCCAGTAAGGTGCTGAATCAGGGGGAAGAAAAATGGAAGGAGTGAACCAACCGCGAAGCTGCCCGTGGTGACGATGAATGAAAGCGAGAAGGCAGCGTCTCTGTTTACCAGAGTCGTCTGGTCCGCGATTATGGCATTCCAAGTCGCGAGAGTTCCTGCCTCGCCAATACTGTAAACTATCACGCTGATTGAAAGGTAAAGCAAATTCGTTGTGAACGCAAAAACGATTACCGCCGGCGCCACGACGAGACTACTGAGGACAAGAATCACCTTTCTGCCCCTCTTGTCCGAGAGCACTCCCAGAGGTATCGATCCGACGGACGCGACGATTCCCCCGAGGCCCAAGAGGAGACCAACGGCACTCGAGCTCACGTTGAGTTCTGGCAAGTACGCAACCAAGACCACTATGATGTATCCAACGGCGATGTTCAGGAAGACGAGCGAGTAGATGATCATCCTAGTCTTTCGCGGGATGGCGGAGAATGTCGCGAGAATACTCAAGCTTCCTCGGAGAAAGAGTGTCCCGGGGTATTTAACGGGAGATTCTTTTTGGTTCACAAACGCGAATTTGGCAGGAACGGCCGCCTATCGCAGACATTATAAATTCTCAAAATGATAGTAATATGGGTGCGCTGCGATTTCAGAAGAGTGTTGCGCTCCAGTTGCATACGTCCATGGAGGGGTGACTCTGAGCCCAAAGGCCCCCGGACAGTTCTCGCTCGGCATCAGAGTCGACGTGGGCGTAGTTACGGCCTCGGTCACTGGTCCTGCCTTCGGGGACAACCACATAGTCTGGCATTACTTGGCCGTAGTCAAACCGGGACCTACCAGAATCAGATGTACGATAGGAGACGTCGCATCGGCGAAGGAGATTGAAGCCAAACCAAATCAGGTAACAATCGCAAACTTCTGCTTCGGCGAGCCAGTCACGACCACTCCATCAAAGAACTTCCCGAAGCGGAAGCAAAGAGAGAGAGAACGAGAGAAGGTTGTCGTCAAGCCGTCGCCTCCGTCCGCTGGAGAAGGACCTCGCCCGACTCAGTAGACTCCCCAGCCCGGAACAATCATGAGAACGTCGCAGGGCCTTCGAGGACTAGTCTATCGGAGACTGACGCCTCTTCGAGACGCCTTACGTGTCGAATATGATCTTGGATTGGGAACGTTTCGCCAATAACTAGCGGCGCCTGGACCTTCTCCTCATCATGTCCTGCGCACTAATCTGAGCACAAACAGGGCATTCAAGTCGACCACTTCTGAGGTCTTGCTGCAGCCTGACTTTGTGAGACGAACACAATTCGTAATGCTCTTGGCTCATGATTTCCTGCATTTGCCCCATGTAATAAGGCTATGTCCTGCCCAGATGACTTTCCGTCATCAACTTGCTCCGTCAACCAAACCCCTATATAACAGACGAACCGTTCTCGGTCCTGAAATCAAGTTATTTCGGACCTGTGATGCCAAATACCTTCAGATTCTTCGAGACAGCTGAAACTCGGAAGGGCTCTGGATAGGTGCCCTAGATGCGGAAGGACTCTCATGATTACCGATAGCAACGTAGGAGAGCTCCTATGCAGCAAGTGTGGATTCGTCGTCAAGGAGAGGATCGAGGAGACCGGTCCGGAGTGGAGGTCCTTCTCCCGCGATGAGAAGGACGAGAAGGGAAGGACTGGAATGCCCACCTCAGTTGCGATTCACGACATGGGGCTGTCGACGATGATCGGGAGCATGGACAAGGACGCCTCGGGGAGGTCGTTGTCCGGGTCGATGAGGTCGACGGTCGCGAGGCTTAGGACATGGGACAGAAGAAGTCAGGTGCATGAATCCGCCGACAGGAACCTTCGCCAGGCTTTCAGCGAACTGAGGATCTTCTCAGACAAGCTCACGGTCTCCGAAGCTGTAACCGAGAAGGCCGCCTACATCTACAGGAAGGCTCACGAGAGAAACATGGTCAGGGGAAGGTCGATCAGTTCAATACTCGTCGCGTCGCTCTACGCCGCGTGCAGGGATAGGGGCATTCCCAGAACCCTGAAGGAATTGGCTGCAGTCAGCAACATCAAGAAGAAGGACATAGCTCGGTCATACAGGCTCCTGCTGAAGGAGATGGACTTCAAGATGCCGGTTGCCTCCCCGGCGAAATACGTATCGAAAATCGCGTCCCGGGCAGGGATGAGCGAGAGCACCCAGAGAAGGGCTCTCCAGATTCTGGTGAGTGCCGAGAAGATCAGGATATCGGCAGGAAAAGATCCGATGGGTCTAGCGGCCTCCGCGCTCTACGTTGCCTGCACACTCGCGGGCGAGAGCACCACTCAGAGAGAGGTCGCCGAGGCTGCTGGAGTCACCGAGGTCACGATTAGGAACAGGTACAAGGGTCTCAGGGTAGCCCTGGGCATCTAGTGCAGAGTTCGGCGCGAACAAACCAGTTGAACGATGGTGGGGACGGTGGGATTTCCACCCGCGGAGAGGAGATCCCCTCCATGGACTTGAACCCACGGCCTACAGGTTTCTGCAGCTCCACTGCCATATCATCCACGTCTCCGTGTCATCAAACTTTTAGTGTAGTTGCACTGGAGCCTGTCGCCATACCTGGCTAGGCTACGTCCCCCACAATCTCGAATCCAGAGCGTACTTGTTTTAAGTTTGTCCTTTGTCTGACCTGACGCTCGAACCAGACGAGACAGAAGGGGAAGTTCGCTCCAAGATTCCAATGCGGTTAGGCCATTCCGTCATGAACAACCGACTTGCGTCTCCGCCGGGCGACTCCATCACTCCTCAACACCACTTCATTGTAACTAGGTTACCCTCAGGTTAGGCAGAATTCTTAACCAGAACAGGTTGCTTCTTCTGCGACCATAATTGTCACTTTGGACAGTCTTGAAGAGGCCATCGTATCTGGCGTTAGCGTCCGTCGTGACTGTTCTCCTCAGCATCGTGTACTACTACCTAACCATTCGGGCGATGGGAGACGACCCGGCTGCCACCTACAACATAACACACTTCACCACTCCCGGGTTCATAATCAAGAACTGGGGTATCGGGCTCTTCGCAGGATCGGTTGTCCTGAACATCGCCGTCGCTGCCATGACGGGCATCCTGATTGCCGTGACCGTGGCGAACTACCGAAACCGTAAGCTCGCCGGAACGTGCACTGCGGGCTCGCTGGCCATCGCATTCTCTACCTTCACGTGCCCAGGCTGCGCAGTTCCGCTAACAGCAACGCTCGGTGTCGCGGTAATGAGTACGGCCCTCCCCCTCTTCGGGCTCGAGTTCCAGATAGTGACCTTCCTGATACTACTGGTATCGCTGGTATGGCTCAGCAGAAGAATGAAGTTCCCGGAGCAAGTAAGGCCATCCGCCGAATCATTCAACACCGGAGCACGTGCGTCGTCGGCGTAGATAAGAGGCCGAAAAGGCTCCCGAACAGATGCGAGCGGCATGCGCAGCTAGAGGAGAGCGTCTACGAAATCATATGACGCCCTCACGGAGGAAGGATGTGAGCGCCCGCGTGGCTGGTTGTGCCGTCAAACTCCGCCCCTAGATTCGATGAGGAGACGCGCAGAGTCCTGGAACCATCTACCTGACTTCAGCCGAAATCATGTCGATCTTTGTAATCACTCCTTCCACCTTGTCGCCGGAAGCAACGAGGACAGCCGGAACGAACTTGAAGAGTGAGAAGAGCGCCTCGATGGGGGTGTCCATGCTAACGACGGGGAAGCTAGGTTGCATGAAACTCGAGACTGCCTTGTTCATTATGCTGGTTGGATCTTCCGAATTGGACAGCAGAGCGACGATGTGGTTGTCGGTCACAGAACCAACTAGCCTCCCCCCGCTGAAGACTGGGAGCTGAGAGATTCCATGCTTCTTCATCATGTTGATGCACTCGGTCACCGAGATGTTCGATTGAACGGAGATCACAGGAGACGACATCACCCCCGAAGCCTTCTTTCCTTCTATTTTGATGTGCGACCTCAATGCCTCCGAGATCGCCTTCATCGTGCTGAACGAGGGGTCTACCAGTCCTGACTCCAGCTTCGCTATCAACGACTGGCTGACTCCGGCAGACTTGGCCAGGTCCGACTGTGTTATGCCAAGCTGAACACGAATTTTCTTCAGTTGCTTCGGGTCGACCGTAGAGACTGACAAGAACAGCAGAGCCCACGTTATTCATATATGAATTTGCCGATTCAAGTTTTAGTAGGAATCCATGCGACTCAGCTCAAGTTGATTGGCCTTCCGCTCTGGACTACCTCGCTTGGAAGTCTCTCCTTCCACCTTCTGAGGAAGTCTCTGTCCTCCTTCCCGTCCCTGAGCTCATCCGGAAGCATGACCGGTATCTCATCGATGATTGGATAGAACCGCCTGCATTTGTCACAGAGAAGCACTCCGTCCACGATCAGGTCTCCCTTGGTCGTGAATTCCAGCAAGTTGAGGGGGTAGTATTTGTCAATCGGGCACGCCAGAATATCCAGAAGCTTTCTCTGCACGCCCCTTTTTCCGGAAGAGCCTCTTAAATTTCTATTGCGCACCTAGCTTTAGAGTTCTTGTCGCGCTTCAGGAGAAGGACAAGGACGACTGACGATATGGATTGTCATGTTCTTCCCTCAGCAAGCCTTCTAGGATTGGCCTATTCACGTCTATGAGCCAGAAGATGTTATCTCCTAGGGAGTTGGACAACTAACCTTCGAAAGATTAATCTACAGCAGGTTTATCGCAAGACTCAGCCGGCCATAGCGTACGGGTCCGACCTGGACTCATCCGAACCCAGCAGTCAAACCGTGCGTCGTCACTATGCTACTGAGCTCGGAAACGGCTCGGGAAGTAGTGATGCCGGCACCCAACTTCTCCCGTCGGTCTATAGCATTCTCGATATCGTTGACTTGAGGAGGCAAAGGATTCCGCAACAGGATTCCAAGTCTAAAATGTTTAAGTCTAAGTGTTTTTACGGCATTTTGGAATCTGCTAGCTTTGCCCTTCCTCAGTGGTCTGGTGCTCCAGTTAGGTGACGGCGCCAACGGTCTCCTGCAATTCGTCTGGCTAGCGTCATTCCTAGTCTTCATGCTCTACGGGCAGAGAATCCAGATTTACATGATAGCAAATGACGTTTCCAGGGGACTGAACAGGCTGAAGCTCATGAAGGAAAGGTCAAGGAAAGAAACGATTGACTATTTCGCCAACTCGGGTAAGCCCGCAGGGGACCCAACAGAGAGGATTGATCAATTCCTCGATTACGTAACGATAATGCCGGTGGACCTCGACCCAAACGGGCTGGTTGGTAAGATAGAGCACATCACGGGCACTAGGGACGAGAGGTCCAGGGCAGAGGTGAAGAAGATGCTGCCTACCACTGAACCTGTCGGCGTCTCAGTCGCAGAGAACATACTTGAAGTGGCAACCGCGCTGAACATGATTCACAAGATCGTGAGGCATTACTACCTCTTGGGCAAGAAGACGAACTCGTATTTCCTGCTCGTCCAGCTTCAGATGATAATGCCGCTTGTCCTTCAGGAGGCCGACGCATTGATAAACGCAGTCGATACTTTCAAGCTGAACCAGCCGATTGGCGATGGCATAGGGCCTGTGATCGCCTCAAGATACATGCTCAACCAGACGAAGCAGAATGTGGCCAAGGATACAGTGATGGCGATTACGGAGTACAAGGGAAGAACGCTTTACGTGCTCAAGGCAGAGGGACCCATGGGATACGTCGGGCAACCCGGAGTGGCGCTCCAGAGGCTCGTCGAGGAGATGAACGTCTCACTCAATGCGATAATAATGGTCGACGCTGCCCTGAAGCTGGAGGGGGAGAAGACGGGAGACATCGCCGAAGGTATTGGAGCAGCAATCGGAGGCATAGGCGTCGACAAGTTCCAGATCGAAGAGGTGGCCGCGAAGCACAAGATACCCCTCTATGCGGTCCTGATCAAGCAGAGCATACTGGAAGCAATCACCGTCATGAGAAAGGAGATCGCGGAGGCCAGTGACAAGGTAGTGAGTACCATCACAAGGGTAATCGAGGAGAAGACGAAGGAAGGGGACAAGATCCTCTTGGCGGGTATCGGGAACTCATTGGGTGTAGGACAATGATGCCCGCATCGTCGTCGGCAGTTCACGAAAAGAAGATCAAGTACAACGTCTTCACAATAGAGGAGTGCCCTGCCTGCAGTCAGAAGACGAAGCGTTCTTTCCAAGCGGGGGACTATGTCACCAAGGAAGGCGCAAAGTGCGCAAAGTGTGGCAACCAGACCAGGATAAGCCTGATCTACGCCGAGCCCCCACCGAAGACCTAGGTCAGTATTACCGCTCCGTCACTATCCAGCGCGACCGTATGCTCGAACTGGGCGACCGGTCTTCGCGACTGCTCCACGAGGGTGGGATAGGCCCTCACGAGGCGCCTTGCCTCGAGTTCCTTCAGGTATCTCACCATCTTAGCCATCTCGTACCCCTTTGCAAACCATCTGGGAGTGAAGGGGAGGCTCTTCCTCCCGCTCCAGATCATCTCCAGGAGTTCGTCCAGCTCCTTGCTCCCCGTCCTCTTTCTTGCGATGATTGAGAAGATTGTCTCAGGCTCAGAGTCGACAACGTAGCCAGAAGCATCCCCGAAAGTCAGGAACGGCTCGATGGCAAAGACCTCATCCTGCCTCAGGACAGGGAGATTCGGCATGAACATATTCGGGATACTCTTCCCAGCGTGCACTACATACCTTTCGACCGTATGCCCGCTCAGGTTGCTTATCGTCTTGAAGCCATCCTTCGACGCCTCCCTGGCTATCGCCCTCCCTATCTCACCGACCCTCCTGTCACGCTTCACAACCTCTATCGCAGCTTGAAGTGCCCGCTCCGTCGCCTTCAGGAGAGGCTGATACGCCGCGTTGTTCGTAACCGTAACCGACGTATCTGCGATGTATCCCTCGATGTGCACTCCGTAATCCAGCTTCACCAGATCGTCATCAGTGATGAACCTCTTCTCTCCCTGCTCGGGCGAGAAGTGCGCCGTCACCTCGTTGACTCCAAGCCCAGAAGGAAAAGCAGGGTCCCCGCCCCTGCGGCGAATCTCATTTTCGACCCCTTCGCAGACCTCAAGGTATCCGACCCCGGGACGCAAGTTCGACATTATCCACTCCCTGACCTCCCTAACTATCTTCCCGGCTCGAATGTATTGTTCAGGAGTCTGCGTGATGGTCTCACTCTCACAATTCTTTTATCTTGTCGGTGGAGTCATAGCCAGACTGCAAGAGTATATGAGAATTAGTCGATCTGTCGGAAGTGTCAACTTGTGAAAAAGTACGGCAAGGTTGCGACGGGTGGAACTTTCGACCACATCCACATTGGCCACCGACGACTCCTCGAGCGGAGCTTCGAAGTCGGGGAGATTGTGGTAATAGGTGTCACTTCCGACGAGTTCGTCCGGGAGCAAGGGAAGCGTCCAGATCACACCTACGAAGAGCGGGCAAGTCAGCTGGCGGACTATCTCGACAAGAATTTCCCAGGACGCAAGTACGTAATCGCCAGGCTCTACGATTTCTTCGGACCAGGTATTGCCTCTCCCGATGTCCAAGCGATCGTGGTCAGTCCCGAGACGGCGGCGAGAGTTCCACTTGCCAATAGACTCAGAGCGGAGAAGGGCTACCCATCACTCGAGATGGTGACGATAGAGAAGGTCCTCGCCGAGGATGGCCAGCCAGTCTCGTCGACGAGGATACGGAGTGGCGAGATTGACACCGAAGGGAAGTTGGTGCGGAGGAAGAAAGTTGAGTGAGGCTAGAAGGGAGAGACTCTCCCTGCTGGTAATCAAGTTGTGTCTCGGAGTGGGCGGCAGCTTCCTCGCCGCAGTCTTCATACTGCAGGCCTTCCTAGTGCAAGGTTTCATGATTGCGGGGGCGATCTCGACCTTCGTCTTGGTCACGATCGTGTCCTACCTGTTCGCCCGAATCAAGCCGAAGGTTTTCTCGGCCCTCACGCTCGCTTGGCTGATCGCCCTTCTCCTTCTTCATCTGTGGGGTGTCTAGTCGAAGAGTCTGGGAGGTTCTGTTGCGTCTTCGTGTGACGACACAACTTCCATCCTTCGGCTGGGCGGATTGGAGTCATCGTCTCGTTCCGCCCTCATCGCTACATGCGGATGGCCGAGCCGCACGAACCAGAGGTGCGGCCATTATGTTCTTGGAGGCTATTACGTCCCCATCCCACTCTCGCCCACATGAAGGACAGCGCATCCTGCGTCCTTCGAGTTCTTCCATGCGGGAGCCACAGAGGCAGTTTCGGGACGTTCCTCTCGCGTTCACATATCTGACTGGAATACCTTCCCAGCTTGCCTTGTATTCGACCTGTCTCTGAATCTCTCTAAATGACCAAGAGTTGAGCCTTCCCCTGAAGCTCCTCCCTTGAAAATTTCCCTTGCGATAGAGCTTTCTGATTCCTTTCAACTTCTCCATCACGATTCCGAGCTTGTTCTTCCTCGCATGTTCAACGACCTTCTTCGTGACCTGGTGAATCCTCTGGGCTGTCCTCTCCTTCTCACGTTTGCCATATTTCGAGAGAAGCCGTTGCTGAACTCTCCTATCTTTCTGAGTTCTCTGTGCTATCTCAGCTCGTATCGCCTTGTATCTCTCCCTAATCTCGGCAACCTCTGAGATGTTCAATTGCTCGGTCTTTCCTTGCGTGTCGCTCCACGTCACGTTTCTCTCGTTCACGTCAATCCCGACTTGCCCGAGAGATTCGATTGCTTCCACATTTCTACGGAAGGCGATGGTGATTATGGAATCCGTCAGGGTTATCGAGCCTCTCTTCAAACTCTTGTCGGCGAGGAACGAGCGATGATAGAGCGAACCGTTGAGGGTGATGAAGATGAACTTCCTGGGTTGGACGGGGATTTGCAGGAGGAGGTAGTCCAACCGATATGCTTGGTTGTCGAGTTTCAGGAATGGCCTCCTGACGAATGGGAGAGAGATTCTTCTCTTGACCAACTCTTCCAGGATGCCACGCTTTCTGAAGTGCGGCAAGGTGAGTATCTGCCTCACCTTCTCAGGTGCGTCTTTTCTCCACCTCTGGTAGACCGCGTATGCGACCTCACAAGCATTCAGGATGTAGTGGGTATGGAGGCCGTACCGCTTCAGGTGATGATAGGACTCCGATATCAGGTCGAACCTGCTCGAAGCGTTCTGCGCTATTGCAATCCTTATCGCATCGTTGCACATCTGCGTGAATGTCTTGAATAGCCAGAGGATTTCGCTGCTCGGCCTGTAGGTGAACCTGACTCCTTTCACTGCCTGCAACGGATTAGAATAAGCTCACTAATGATTTAAGCCCCCATCTCCCGAAGACGAAACAGAACCGTCTGGGAAAAGGAATTTAATCCAACTACATTCAGGCACACAGCAGTGTGGAAAAAGAAACCCTCGACCCTTGGGGAACCACTACTGTCCAGAATTATGATAGGTTGAGCTCTGAGTTTGGAATAGAGAGGCTCAAGCCTCTCATCCCAAGGTTCAAGAAACCGAGCCTGCACATAAGAAGAGGAATCGATTTCGGGCACAGAGACCTCGGCAAGATACTCGACGCGATCGACAACAACAAGCCGTTCGCAGTGATGAGTGGGATAAAACCGACTGGCATCTTCCATCTCGGAACCAAGATGACGGCAGACGACATGGTCTTCTTCCAGTCAACCTCGCCGAAGGCGACGGTCTATTACTGCATCGCCGACATAGAGGCGTACAACGACAACGGGATCTCCCTTCAGGAGAGTTCAAAGATAGCGATACAGAACGTCGCCGACATCCTCGCACTCGGTCTCGACCCGGACAGAGCCGTGGTCTACAAGCAGAGCGAAGAGGTCAGGGTCCTGCAGTACGGGATGATCTTCTCGAGAGGTGTGACAAACAACATGCTTCGCGCAATCTACGGTGACAGGCCGATCGGGCTCTACCTCTCCGCCTTGGTCCAAGTGGCCGACATACTGATGCCGCAACTGCCTGAGCTCGGTGGCCCAAAGCCCGTGCTTGTGCCGGTTGGCGCAGACCAAGACCCTCACATAAGATTGGCAAGGGATCTGGCAACCAAGTACCACGACGAGTTCGGCTTCATACCTCCCTCATCGATCTATCACAAGTTGATGAAGAGTCTCAGCGGCCAGGCCAAGATGTCGAAGCGAACCATCACCTCCTCGTTCACGCTCGGCGAGGAGCCGTCATCTGCAGCGAAGAAAGTCATGGCAGGCTTCACTGGTGGGAGAGCAACCGTGGAAGAACAACGGAAGATCGGAGGAGAGGCTGACAAGTGCCCGGTCTACGACCTGTACCTCTCTCACTTTGCACACGAGGACGAGTACGCGAAGAGAGTCTACGACGAGTGCTACGGGGGGATCCGCATGTGCGGCGAGTGCAAGAGCGAACTTGCGAAGATAGTGAAGAAGGACCTCGACGACCACAGAAAGAGGAGAGAGTCTTACATGAAAGACGCCGAAGAGCTCATCGCGAAGAGCAAAAGCTACCTAGGCTCGCTGGCAAGATGAGAGGGTCCATCATTTGGAACAGATACCGCTCCATCCCATTGAACTGAAAGTGCTTTCCGCGCTCGAGTACAGGCAGTGGGTCGATTTCGCCTCAATAGTCTCTTCAGATCTCCACCCTGACCAGGTGAGACGGTCTCTGAGCTGGCTCTCCTCAAAGAAGCTGGTGGAGCTCAAGGAGGATGTCACAGTTACGCTTCGAGCGTCGACCATGCGTCCCCCTGAGCTCCTTCTCATCGAGAATTTGAGGGGGGAAGGCGGTGAGGTGAGCATCTCAGAGGTTGGAAGATTTCATCGGCCTAGCCTCCAAAGGGCTTCGGGATGACGCGGTCGCTCCCGAGCTCCGAAGATTAACAGCGGACCTGGTCAAGCGGGGCCTCCTGATCGAGACGGAGGAGAAGAATGTCGCGGTCATGATAACGGACGCCGGCCTATCCGCCCTCAAGTCAGCCGAGAAGAGAGATTTCGTTGAGCAACTGACGCCTGAGATGATTGCCTCCGGAAGATGGAAGACAGCGGAACTGCGACCGATTGACGTCGAGGCTGCCGCTCCCGCATTTCATCCCGGGCGAAGGCATCCTGTCAGGGAACTCATCAACGAGGTAAGAGAGGTCTACCTCTCGATGGGCTTCACTGAGATAACCGGCGACTCCATCCAGACCGCCTTCTGGAATTTTGACGCGCTCTTCACGCCACAGGACCATCCAGCCAGGGAACTGCAGGACACTTTCTACGTAAAGGGGGGGAGAGATGCTTCCCTCTCGAGAAGGGGCGTCGTTGCGAGGGTCGCCTCCGCGCACGAGAACGGCTGGACGACAGGTAGCAGGGGCTGGAGGTACAGCTGGGGTGTCGAAAGTGGCAGGAGGCTCGTACTACGCACACACAACACAGTCCTGACGATAAGGGCAACGGCCGCGTCTTCCAACATGGAGTCCCGAGTCTTCAGCGTCGGAAGGGTTTACAGGAACGAGAACTTGGATTACAAGCACCTGGCAGAGCTCCATCAGATGGAGGGAATAATCATCGGCGAGGGGCTGAACGTCAAGCACCTGATGGGTGTGCTGACAAAGTTCTACGCCAAGCTTGGGATGAGCGGGGTCAAGCTCTGGCCTTCGTACTTTCCGTACACGGAGCCCTCTCTTCAGGTCATGACCTACAATGACAAGGTCGGGAAGTGGCTGGAGATGGGAGGTTCAGGCATATTCAGACCTGAGGTGACTCTTCCACTCGGCGTGAAGAAGCCCGTCCTCGCTTGGGGCTGTGGCCTAGAACGACTGCTGATGCTCAAACTCGGGATCGAGGACATAAGGGAACTGTACAACAACGACCTCGGATGGTTGAGGAGGGGACAGAGGAATGCCAGTAGTTAAGATATTTCTCGACAGATTCGCGAGGATGGTAGGAAGCAAAAGGCATAGGATAATTGACAGGCTCCCTTACCTCGGCCTTGATATCGAGAGCGTCGACGACGAATCGATAAGGGTCGAGTACAACCCTAACCGGCCAGACTTCTCGACCGACTACGGAATCGCGAGAGCGCTTCGCGGCCTCATGAGGTTAGAAACGGGTTTGCCGACCTACAGCGTGAGAGATGGGAGAATCAATGTCTTCGTCAATCGTAACCTCGCCAAGGTTAGACCCTACATCGCGTGCGCTGTGGCGAGGTACCTCCAGCTCGACGACGAGTCGATCAGACAGATTATCTCGATGCAGGAAGACCTTCACAACGGACTCGGAAGGAGGAGAGCGAAGGTATCCATCGGTCTTCACAATCTCGACGCAGTGGTGCCACCTGTCCACTATGAGGGTAAGCCCTCTACCTTCTCTTTCGTTCCACTCGGCGAATCAAGGGTGATGACAGTTGCCGAGGTCCTGAAGAGAACGGAGACCGGGAGAGCCTACGGACGTATTCTCTCGGGCGCGAAACTTTACCCCATCCTTAGGGACTCGCTCGGAACCGTCCTCTCTTTCCCGCCGATAATCAACGGAACGGCAACCAAGGTGGATAGCCGAACCAGGACTCTCTTCATCGACGTTACATCAACCGACGAGACTGCAGGTGAAGACACGCTGGCTGTCTTGGTGTCGACCCTCGCAGAAGCGGGAGCGAGTCTGGAGTCGGTGAGGATAAAGTACTCAGGGAAGGCGACAGTTACACCAGACCTCACATCACGGACCATGCGCATGGACGAGGACCTCGTGAACGCCATCACCGGCCTCAACATCTCCCGATCGCAAGTTAAGGCCTGCTTGAGAAGGTGCAGGATCGACTTGGCTGGTGCATCCGTGGTGATTCCTCGTTACAGGGTGGACATACTCCATCCGGTGGACATCGCCGAAGAGGTCGCAATTGGTTACGGACTGGACAAGGTCACCCCTCTCTACCCAGCCAGCTACCAGCCCGGCAGCTACGATCGGTCACTTGTCTTCTTGAACTGGGTAAGCGAAACGATGGCTCGGAGCGGGTTCATTGAGACTCTGAACTACGAATTGATTGACGAGGCATCTCTTTACACGAATTTTGGACGCGGCAACCGTGGAAAGATCGAGGTGGAAAATCCAAGGAGTCTAGAGCACTGCGTGCTACGCGACTCTATCCTCCCCTCCCTCATGACCGTCCTTTCTAGGAACATCAAGGAGGAGTACCCTCAGATGATTTTTGAAGTAGGAACTGTCTATCTGAGGTCCGGGAGTAGAATCTTCGAGGAATCCCACCTCGGTGCTGCGATCGCGCACACTTCAACAACCTACTCGGAGGCCAAGATGCACCTCTCCGCCCTCATACGAGAACAGGCTGGTGGCGGGATCACAACAAGGAGTTCGACCCACTGGGCATTCGCGGATGGGAGATGCGCCGAAGTGATTCTTAACGGAACAAGAATGGGACACGTGGGCGAGGTCAAGCCCTCCGTGGTCGCATCCTTCGGCTTGGGAGTCCCTGTCTCGGCGTTCGAGGTCGACCTAGGAAAACTGTCCCAACGGAATGCCTAATATACGGGTGCCACCAGCAATCGACAAGACGGCTTCCGCCACAACGCATGTAAAACGGCCACCTGCGAAGGCACCAATCATGCTTTGATGAGCGGATGGTTTACCCAGACGTGCGACAGGCGGGAGCCGTGCAAGGCCCGCGTAAAGAGGCGCGGCGATATCGGCGTAAGTCGAAGGATGAGTCGCGCTGATCAGAGGCGGGCCACAAATCACCACAGAGGGAACCCCTATGAATCCCAGCGAGCTCGAAAGGTTCGAAGAGTTCCTCACCGATTTTGTGAGAGAATTGAACCAGGTGTCCGACGAGAGAGGCGTGGTCCTCGTCGAAGGGAGACGGGACGCGATAGCTCTGCGCAGCATCGGCTACAAGGGAGAGATAGTGAGTATTGCGTCATTGAAGCAGAGAGAGCGCCGGGGCCTTCTCGAGAGTGCGAATATCGTGGTCATCCTGACCGATCTCGACAGAGAGGGGAGGCAGCTGGCGGCAAGGTACGTGAAGCTCTTGATTCACGACGGCATCAAGTCGTCTCTCGAATACAGGAAGAGACTCCTTATCGCGTCACACGGTACGTTCCTTCACATCGAGAACCTCAGCAGGTTCGCGCACCTTAACAGAGAGCTGGGCTGACCCGAAATAAGCGAAGTTTAAATAAAGGTCGGATTCAGCAAGACCCGTAAGGCTTAGTTCTGTTAACTAGCTAAAAAACGAGTTGAACGCATTTGCCAGATTCGGGTATAGTAAAGTACCTCGTTAAACTGAGGTTCGAAGTAGATGGTGTAGTGGAACGGGCGGATCTGATCGGTGCCATCTTCGGTCAGACCGAAGGGTTGTTCGGCCCTGAGATGAATCTGAACGAGCTCCAGAAGAGCTGGAAGGTCGGACGGATAGAGATCAACCTCGAGTCGAAGAACGACAAGACCTTCGGAGAGGTTCTCGTTCCAATGTCTACCGACATCAACACGGCGGCGCTGATCGCTGCAGCCGTAGAGAGCGTCGACAAGGTGGGACCGTGCTCCGCAAGAGTGTGGCTGGATGCGATAGACGATGTCCGCGCCACGAAGAGAAAAGCAATCGTCGACAGGGCGAAGACGATCATCAAGGATTGGAGTTCTAGGACAACGAGCGAAGGGGAGAACCTGCTCAAAGATGTGGCCGACTCAACGAAGAGAGCCAAGGTGATCAACTATGGAATCGAGAACCTGCCTGCTGGCCCGGGGGTGTACACCTCTGACCTGGTCTACTTGGTCGAAGGCCGAGCAGATGTGGTGCTCTTCCTCAGGGCCGGTATAGAGAACGTGGTCGCGCTCGAAGGGACGAGCGTTCCAGATTCGATTATTGAGCTCGGCCGGAAGAAGAGGCTTGTAGCAATCCTTGACGGAGACAGGGGCGGAGACCTGATTGAGAAGGAGCTTGAGCAGGTCGTCAAGGTAGAGAAGGTAATCAGGGCTCCTCACGGGAAGGAGGTCGAAGACCTGACCCCGATGGAAGTCATTCAGATGATAAAAGGAGAGGCGCCTCATAGGGGATACCGGCCCGAGCGTGAGGAGAGGGCGGAGAGGGCCGAGAGACCAGAGAGGGCAGCGCCTGCCAGGGAGAGAGCTGCGGAACCCGTGGTTGAGAAGGTGAGGGAGATATTCCCGTCAATCAATGGCACGCTTGAAGCGATTGTGCTCGACGAATCTCTCAAGGAAACGGGAAGGTTCCCCATTAGTGAACTCGTCCAGAAGATCGAGTCGAACGCCGGCGCGCGCTATCTTGTCTTTGATGGGATAATAACCCAGAGGTTGATCGACTCGGCGGTCAGGGCGGGAGTCAAGGGAGTGCTCGGCCACCGGATCGGAGACCTGAGAAATGTTCCCCAAGACCTGCAAGTGGAGACGTTCAGGGATATCGGCCTCGAGTAATCCCGCTGCTTGATAGTTTCGCGCTTCACCCCAAAACAGGGAACCTGCTCATTACTCGTCGAGAACTCGGACGACCTCTGGACACTCAGGCGGCTCGTGAGCGTCGGAGACACGGTTGTCACCAAGACCTCTAGGGTCGTAAAGCACGAGGAAGAGTACTCAAGACCGGACCGAGGAGAGAGGGTCAAGATAACCATCGCCCTTGAGGTTGAAGCGATAGTCCTCGACAGGAGTGTCGACAGGCTTCGAGTCAGGGGAAAGATCGTCGAAGCGAGCGATGAGAGTGTTAGCAAGGCTGGCAGCCATTCCATATCGATCTCGCCGGGCCATGGGCTGACACTGAATAAGGGCGAATGGCTCCCACTCCATACAAACATACTCAACTCTTCCAAGAAAGTCGGGCGGAGGTTCCTCGTCGTCACGATAGACAGGAGAGGCGCCGGGATTGGACTCCTGACCGGCTCACACCTCACGATAGTCTCGACAGAGGATTCTGGGGTGGGAGGGAAGAGGTTCAAGGAGGGCAATCCGCAGTCTTTCTTCAAGGACGTCATCGGCGTGCTGAAGAACTCTTGGAGGGAGGGCGACACAATAGTACTGGCTGGCCCTGGCCACACCAAGCTCACCTTGGCAAATTTGCTCTCCTCCGAGCATGACCTTGCGAAGAACGTCTCGGTATTGGAAGGATTCGACCTCGCCGATGCCGACGGCGTCAGGAGCCTCATAAAATTCGAGGGATTCCAGAAGATAGCCTCGGACAGCGTCCTCGTCGAAGTTCAGACTATCGTCAACGAAGTCGTGAAGAGAATTTCCAAGGGCGACCCCAGGGTGGCCTACGCCCTCGATCGTGTGAAGGAGCGAGCAGAGGCAGGGGCCGTCGAATCCTGCGTACTTTCCGACGATGCCTTCATACACGGAGTGAGGGAAGAGGATGTAGTCGCGGTGCTGAACAGGATTGAACAGAAGGGAGGGAGAGTCTACCTCGCTGACTCATCATTGGAACTCGGGAAGCAGGTCTCCTCCTTCGGCGGAATTATTGCCTTGCTCCGCTACGCCGTTAGAGCTTGATTAGGGCCGGCAGGATGAACTCCGAGAGTACTGCCAGAAAGAGGCCTCCGGTTACCATATCTCTTCCAAGATTCTTGTGCAGCTGTGTGAAGTAGAGGAGGGCTCCAATCAGAAATGCGGCGACGTACGCCAATCTCGCTAGGCGTGTTGCGGCCGAGTCAAGCGCTATGACGAACTGGGTGGCGTTGGCCGCAATTCCGCCAGAGAGCTGCTGGATTACCGTGGCGATGTCTGGGTACCGTGAACCCTCCAACAGTAACGGAGCCAAGAGTAGCATACTCTCTATCGCAGCCAGCACGTTGGGTAACGGCATCGCGTGACCATGATGCCAGATTATTTAACCGACGATAATTTGTCAGAAGATGAACGCGCTCAGGTAAGGCCCGGCGACGACCACAAGGATCATGGCAACAACTAACATGGTGACCCAAGATGTTATCCTCCTTGCGAAATCCTCGGTTATCCTGCCCTTCCCCAAGGACTTCACCGCGGCCTCGAAAGCCTGCCCCCCATCCATCGGATAGATGGGTAGGCTGTTGAAGATTGCGAGGTTGAAGTTGATGAACCAGAGCCAAAAGAGCAAGCTGGTCACCGCTGGAAGAGCAGCTCCGAGGGGTGACTTGTAGAACGCCAACCACTGGTCGGCGATTGGAACGAACTGCTGACACCTCGGCAGGGTGGGTATGCAGACATAGACTAGAGGGTTCCTCAGTATCGAACTCCAGTAATTTCCCAACAGTTCATTCAGCTGATCCAGACTGGTCTGCTCAACCCCCAAGAACGCGAAGGCCGAGGTCGTGTTCGTCCTCGTGTCAAGAACCACGATTTTTCCAAGCGTCAGATTATCGAGCCTAATCGTATTTCCTTCTCTCCATATCGTGAGGTTGATTACTTGCCCTGGTCTGAACGTCGAATTGTCACGGAGTATGATAAGATTGTTAACGGGCTTGTCGTTGATCGCGGTGATGAAGTCCCCCGGCATGACACCTGCCAAGTTGGCGGCCGAGTGAACGTCAGGGGTGTTCTGGACGACAGAGACTATCCCCGCGCCCTGCACCTGAGGAACCATCGTACCGACAGTGGCTACCAGCAAGAGTAACGAAATCACGGCGATGATGAAGTTTATCCCCGAACCAGCAGCGAGCACCCTCCCGGTGTCCCTCGCCCTGGCAGACTTGAGCTGCTTGTCGTCGACCTCCACGAACGCCCCGATTGGAATCACCAGGAACAAGAGCAGGCCAGCTGATTTCACCGGGAAGCCGAGGCTTCTTGCCACGATCCCGTGCGATGCCTCATGCACGAATACGGCGGCTATGAGCGCGAGCCATCCGTAGACTATGGGGATGTAAGGATTGACGCCTGGGAAGACGACGTTGGCAAGCGGTGTGAGAGTCCTGACGTACTCGATGAGCCTGATCCCTTGCGGCGAAAAGAAGATGGTGAGCGTCCCAAGTATCAGAAACAATGCAGCTGCCGCAGCCACGGGCATTATGTAGAGCATGATCCAAGCGAGCGGCTTGGTCACCCTGAAGGCACCCAACCTGTCAAGCAGGCTCAGCCCCGTCTTCGTCCTGAGCATCAAGACGCCGTACTTGAAGGTGACCCTCCTGTACTCTTCTTCCAAGGAATCCGGAGGCGCCGCGATAGGCTATCGCTTTAAGTCTTAGTATCGTGAGGAGCAGGATTCAGAATCATGGGTGCCTCCGCATGCGCGAGATGCCAAGGGAAGGCCGTGTACACGAGGAGGTATTCTGGTGAGTCGCTCTGCGCTTCATGCTTCAAGGATTCGATCGTCGAGAAGACGAAGAGGACCATCTCAAAGTACGATATGCTCAACTATGGGCAGAGGGTCGGAGTCGCCGTCTCCGGGGGGAAGGACAGCCTCTCGCTTCTCCAGGTGCTGCACGGCATCAACAGGGACAAGAGATTCACTCTCGTTGCCTTGACGGTCGACGAGGGAGTCGAGGGATACAGGGAGGAGGCCGTCGATCACGCAGCGAACCTCGTCAGGAAGCTCGGCGTAGAGCACATCTTGGTTTCATACAAGCAACTCTACGGTTTCACATTGGACGAGGCGCTAGACTGGAAGGACGAGAGAGACATGTCATCTTGCAGCATTTGCGGAGTCTTCAGGAGGCGGGCCATCGACGAGGCCGCAGTTCGTGCGGGGGTCGACGTGATTGCCACGGCTCATAACCTCGATGACTATGCGCAAACTTTCCTCATGAACTTGCTGCACGGGGACGCCGATAGGCTGGCATGGCTCGACCCTACAATCCTTGACGACGATTTCCCGCTCAGGAGGGTCAAGCCTTTCATGGAGATCTACGAAGAGGAGATTGCGCTCTACGCGTACTTCTCTGCGATACCATTCCAGAGCGTAAGCTGCCCGTACATGCACGAGGGTCTGCGGAGCGAAGTGAGGGACTTTCTCAACGAGATGGAGGCGAAGCATGCCGGAATGAAAAACGTGTTACTCAGGTCGAGCCTTCTGGTGGCATCCAAGCTCTCCTCTCTCGAGAAGGGCTTTGGCTCAATCCCCTGCTCCATATGTGGAAAACCATCATCAAAAGGCACCTGCAACGTATGCACGATGAAGAAGTTGGTTGCGGAGCATTCGAAGTCAGTCCTCAGCCCCAGTCGCGTCTAACCTAGACCGGTAACCGAGGAGCAGCTAAATATACTGCTGGCATGTTGCAATCTCGGTGGTGGGTAGGGTCTGGAGGTTAGCCGTCTCCGTCAACTGAAACCGGCTACACGCAGTGGCCAGTAAACCGTCGGGTAAAGCTATCTCTCCTGCTACCTGCGAGTGACTGCAGAATGATCTCACGCCGAAGTGGGTGGTCATGAGGAGCGGTCTCCTCGAAGGAGGGGTCCCGACTCTTAATCGCCGAACCGAGCGAGGTCCGGGAGGGAGCATCTCTAAGGTGACGTGGCCACGCTGCTTCGTCTACGTGGAGGACTGTAACTCGCTCGTGATTGGGGCAGGGTGGGGTAGTGAACTCCGATGGAGCCGCCACCATCTACTGGTGAATCCTCAATCCATATTCGAGCATCGGAACAAATTCTTCACCATGCTTATGTGCAATAAACCGTGGCGGCCTCTTCCCCATTGGTCAAGGTTCCAACAGCAGAAGAGAAGGCCCAGAGGAGACTCGCGATAGTGCTCGAGGGTTACCTGAGCGGGGAGAAATGGGCGAAGGAGAGAGTCCTGCGAGACGAAGTGAGCAGATGGGGTCCCAACACTCTGGAACAAGTCTTGGAGTCGGCCCGGTTTTCATACATGATGTCGATTAATCCAAGGAAGCTGGAACAGGTCAGAAAGAAATTTCTGAAGCGCCGAGTCGTTGTGCAGGTCTGAGATGCGTCACTCGCAAGAGAATGAGTCTTAACTGATATCGTCAGCTCAAGCAACGATGCGTAAGAACGATCAAGATGATTTCGGCTTTACCTTGCCGCTTCCTGAGTTCCTGAGCCAGGTGTTAAGAGGCCACTTCGTCGTAGGTTTAAATCGTCTACTCCCTTTCATTTCTCTCTCGCCGGGGTTGCCTAACTCGGCAGGATGACCCTCTGGTTTCACCTGATTAGGCTAATGTCGGAGATCGAGGCACCGACGAGAAGACATAGGCTGCAAGTTGAAATGTCTCTCTGTTCGGAAGAGAGCCTGCTCGATAATCCCTAGCGCTCACGTACCTGCATTCCAAGTTCTATAGCCTGCCAGTTGGCAAAAATTGAGTTCAGTTTATGACGGCGGGAAGTTATCTGGGTCGATTACGAACCAAACCCCGCCGACTCCTTGGCCGTTCGTATCGCCTGGCTTGTTGTCGTTTGCGAAGTAGTATAATGGCCAGTCCCTAAATGTAAGTTGTTGTGAGCCATCAGCTCGCGATATCTGTTTAAAGTCGCTCATGTTCATCGTGGAAGGTATTTCAACCGTAGCCGGGTTGAAGGGTGGCCAGGCGGCTGCGCAAGCATCAGAGCAATTGCTGACCCCGGGCTTATCAATCGCAAAGTAGTATAGTGTCCTACCTCTGTCATCAACAATGTACAGCCCTATTCCAGCCTTGTTAGCCAGCATCAGGGTGTAGGATGGCTTCATTACGAACCACACCTTTCCAAGTCCTTCACCATTGGCCTCCCCTGGCTTGGCATCTCCGGCGAAGTAGTAGAGAGGCCAGCCCTTGTATGTAAGCTGCTTTGTGCCGTCCGCTCTGAAGATTGTCTTAAACTCAGAACTATCTAGGGTGGATGGGACATCAACCCGACTTACCGAGAAGGTGGGCCAGTTCCCGACGCATGCATCTACGCAGCTACTATTACCGCTACTTGGAACGTCATTAGCAAAGTAATATAGCGTCCTTCCCTGCGAGTCGACGAAGTACTGGCCGAGAGCCTGATTGTTGAGGAGCATCAGGCTGTAAAAGGGCTTTGCTACGAACCAGACATTCCCCAAACCCTCGCCGTTCCTATCCCCTGGTACATTGTCATTCGCGAAGTAATAGAGTGGCCATCCTCGGTAAGCTAACTGCTGGGCGCTGTCCGGTCTCGTTATGACCATAAAGTCTGAGGCGTCGAGTCCGGGCGGCACATTGATACTCTTCACGAAGAATGCTGGCCATGCGGCTATGCAGCTGTCGATGCAACTGCTAGCGCCGCTCCCGGGAATATCGATCGTGAAGTAATAGAGAGTCCTCCCCTCTGAATCTGTGAGGAATGTTCCAAGAATTTCATCCTGCGAGAGGGCTATGGAGAATTGAGGTACGGTTTCAGTTATCGTAATAGTCTTCTCCTCAGTTTTGGTGTTAGTTATCGTGGATGCCTCAGCCACAGTCATCGTCCTCTCCTCCGTCAACGTACTCGTCACTGTACTGGTCGAAGTATGTTCAACGGTCTGAGTTGTTTGGCCGGTAGCAAGAGTGCCTGAGATGTACGCTACCGCGCCTACAACAATTATCAAAGCAATAAGCCCCGCTGTTAGACCAGAGATCTTGCCGCGTGATTGACTGCTCACGATGTCTGACACGAAAGTCAGACGAGCTTTATCGTTTTTCCAAGATTGTTCCAGTTTTAGTCCCAGATTTTCTAGAATTATCGGGAGGTAACCGCTAGCAGGAGAAGACTTCCTGCGAAGTAGAGTGTTTGAATGACCATGATGGGAATGGCTACAGGCGGACCGTATGATTCTGCCAGATCAAGATAATAAAATACAGCAGAGATATTTGCGATTGTAAAGAGAGAGACGGCTACTATGACAAGGCCTAGGAGGCGGCCGCGAGTCTGGTACCAGTTTTTCACGTAGATTGCGAGGGCTATCATAAGCACTAGTGCGCTTACGCCAGCGAGGACTACGTCAAGCATCCATATGAAACCCAGCGCCATCTAGTAGACCCACCCTCGTATCCCGAGGTTCATTTATCTTTTCCAACTTTTCTCCAGAAACTCGCCTAGATCTTCCGGACGGATGCGATCTGATACGAAATAGGTCACAGAATACTTCTCGCCTAAGGCGTCAATGATCTTGTTCTTCACTAGGATGTCCAGATGATGTTTGACGGTTGAATAGTCAAGATGTAGATCCTCAGCCAACTGGTTGGCGTTTGAAGGCTTTACCCTTATTGTCTGAAGGATCCTAGCCCGAGTCTGTCCTCCTCGGCTTGCTATCAAGAGCCACCACAGTAACCTTTTGGATCCTTCCTCGAACAAGGATAAACTCGACGATTTTCATTCAGAGTATAAAGATACCTACTATGAATGCTTCATTAAATCCTAACCCACGTTCGTATTCTCTTGCTGGGCTGTCGCCGACTGGCAGATTGATTTGGATGCGATTCTGTCCTCTTTCTGGTATCTTCCCTAGGTTCGAAGGCGGTGGGCAACTGCGAATCTGAAGCGCAGTTATTGTAAGAATTACGTTCAAAGTTCGCAGTCAGTCTCACGAATACCGTGAATTTTCGCGCAAATGGGTTTTGCCTATTCGCAAGAAGTTTAAACTGGGTCCTTTTCAGAGGAATTGTGCCGGGGTAACCAAGCTCGGTATGGTGTCGGCTTGCTAAGCCGATGTCCGCAAGGACTCGTGGGTTCGAATCCCACCCCCGGCGCTCGTCTCTGAATGTATTGTTCTAGCGTCCCTTGTACTGCCTGAAGAAGCAGGTCTCGTTCCCGGTATGGCACGCGGGGCCCGTCTGATCCACAACATAGAGGAGAGTGTCACCATCGCAGTCCAAGAGAACTCTCTTCACCCTCTGTACATGTCCAGACTCTTCGCCCTTCTTCCACAGCTTCTTCCTGCTCCTGCTATAGTAGTGGGCGAAACGAGTCTTCATCGTCTTGGTGAGCGCCTCCCGATTCGCGTAAGCCACCATCAGGACCTTTCCCGATGACGCGTCTTGGGCGATGACTGGGACAAGCCCGTCTCCCTTTGCGAAATCGATCTCCTTGATCGCGGCTTTCTTCACGGTCTCACGATGACTCCGTTTCCTCTCAGATAATCCTTCACCTGAGCCACCGACAACTCCCCGTAGTGAAACAGAGATGCGGCGAGAGCGGCATCGCAGTTCGCCCTCTCGAACGCCTCCACGAAGTGGCTGAGCGTCCCCGCCCCACCGCTCGCGATGACAGGAAGTCTAACGCTGCGCGTGATCGATCCCAGAAGTTCAAGGTTGTATCCGAGCTTCGTCCCGTCCCGGTCTATGGAGGTCACGAGCAGCTCTCCCGCCCCGAGTCTCTCGGCCTTCCTTGCCCATTCGACCGCATCCAGACCCGTAGCCCTGGTCGCTGAGTGGCTGAATACCTCGTACCTCCCTGCCTTGCTCCTCTTCGCATCGATCGCCAGCACAACGCACTGGGAGCCGAAGACATCTGCCAACCTCCTGATGAGTTCCGGTCGCCGTATCGCCGCTGTGTTCACTGCCACCTTGTCGGCGCCGCTGCAGAGCACCTGCCTTGCATCGTTCATGCTCTTGATACCTCCGCCCACAGTAAATGGCATGTCCAGATTCTCTGCGACTCTCATCACAAGCTTCGTGAGGGTAGCGCGTTTTTCCATGCTCGCAGTTATGTCAAGGAAGACCAGCTCGTCAGCCCCCTCGTCCCTGTACCTGACGGCGAGTTCCACGGGGTCTCCCGCGTCCCTCAGCCCCTCGAAGTGTACGCCTTTGACGACCCTCCCGCCCTTAACGTCGAGGCACGGAATCACTCGTTTGGCCAAGGGCAACTCACACGTTCACCTCTCCCAACTTGATTGTCTCCTCGTACAGCGCCCTTCCCAGCACCACGCCGTGTGCACCCGCTTCTTCCAAGGCTTCCATATCCCTCTTGCTCCGTATCCCCCCCGAAGCAAGAACTCTCATCCTCGTTGAAGCGCAGATCTTCCTTGTTGTGGTCACGTCGGGGCCTTCGCCCGTACCATCGAGCCCCACGGCCGTCGCGAGAATATTATCCACGCCGAGACTTTCAAACCGATTTATCGCGTCCATCACCGACACCCCTTCGCTGTCCTTCCACCCACCGCTGACGACCTTCCCATTCTTGTAATCGGTTGCTACTACAATCTTCCCAGATCCGATCTTTCGCAGAAGCATTTCAAGAGCGGCTGGATCCTTGTATGCGAGAGTGCCAAGGACGACCCTGTCGGCTCCCAACCCCAGCAGTCGCTCTGCCTTCTCTCTGTTGCGCACTCCTCCGCCTACCTCTACGAGGATTTTTGACCGCTTGACGATTCTCTCTATTATCTTCTGATTCGAGCCGCTTTCGAATGCGCCATCGAGGTCGACTACGTGAAGCCCCCGCGCTCCCTCGTTCTCCCACCTCGCGGCCAGCTCCAGCGGTTCTTCTCTCCAGACCGTTCGCCTCGAAGGGTCTCCCTGGACCAAGGTAACCGCTCTGCCCCCGAGCAGGTCGATGGCTGCCCAGACCTCCATGTCTATCTCCTTACCGATTTCAGGAAGTTCCGCAGGATTGTCCTTCCGGTCTTCCCTGATTTCTCCGGGTGAAACTGGGTTCCGAAGACGTTCTTCCAGGCCACAAGAGACGCGAACTCTACGCCGTAGTCGCTGGTCGCGGTGACCCAGGGTCCGCACGTCTCCGGGTAGAAGGAATGGACAAAGTACACCCACGGCTCCTCTGGAAGTCCCTCCGACAGCTCGTTGCTCTTTCTAATCTCCAGCGTGTTCCATCCCATCTGAGGAACTTTCACCGTTGATGGCAGGCGCTCGACCCTTCCCTTCAGGAGTGAGAGACCCTGCCCTGGGCCCTCGACGCTCCTTCCGAAGAAGAGCTGCAGTCCGAGGCATATCCCCAGAAGGGGCTTCCCGGAGTTCGCGGCGTCGCGAATCTGCTTCATCGGAAGGGTCTTCGTGGCCTGCGTGAAGCTACCCACACCCGGGAGGAGTATCGCATCAACGTCGCGTATCTCCGATGCCCCCTTTGTCAGCTTCGGTTCCACCTGTTCTTTCCTCAACGCGGCTTGGATGCTGAAGAGGTTCCCGGCTCCGTAATTGAAGACGGCTATTCGCAAGGTCACATTACACCCTTGGATGTTGGAGGTCTCCTAGAGCGCCTCGGGTCCATTGCTATCGCTTCCCTGAAGGCCAGCGAGAAGGCCTTCACGGCCGCCTCGAACTTGTGGTGGTCGTTTCGCCCCGCCAAGACCTTGACGTGGATGGTCGCTTCCAGCGCTGTCGCAAGCGAAGCGAAGAAGTGTTCAAGGTCCTCTCTTGGCGCATCCTCAAGCATTGTCCGCTTGAGTTGCAGTTCCACCGATGCGTACGGCCTCCTGACGAGGTCGATCGCGGCGATCGCAAGGGCATCGTCCATAGGAACGATAGCCTGTCCAAATCTCCTGATTCCCGCTCTGTTCCCCAGTGCCTTCTTCAGCGCCTGACCGAGCGCAAGGGCGGCATCTTCAACAATGTGGTGCTGGAGGTCTCCCTTTCCCTTCAGTTCGAGGTCGATGAGGCTGTGCGTTGCAAGCGAGTTGAGCATGTGGTCGAGGAACCTGACCCCCGTCCTCACACTCGACCTGCCCTCCCCGTCCACGTTGGCGGCGACCGTGATCCGGGTTTCTCTGGTTCCTCTCTCCAACTTCGCGCTTCTCAACGCCTGAGCGCCTCCAGTACTAGCGGAACCTGGTTCACGCTTCTCATCACTAGGTCTGCCCCGCGTCTCGTAAAGTACCTAATTTGCTCATCTTCATTCGCACCGGTCCCCGAGACCGCAGCGAAGAGTATCCCATCGTGCTTCCTCTTGGCATCTTCAACCATCATTTGGTCCTCTGCAGAGTCGCCGACGTAGAGCATTCCATCAGTTGCAAACTCGTCCATCGCTCTAATTAGGCTCTCCCCTCTCGGTTTTCTGTATTTTTCATAAGCTGCGGCCAGCTCCGTGTACACGTCCGCATCACCAATGTATGTCGAGGCTCTCCGGTCGAAGTAAGTCATCAGGTGGCGGAGGCTGTACTTTGTGGCGACGAATGGTCTCCCAGTCGACATCGCAATCTTCTTCCCACCGAGGATCCCCTTCAGCTTCTCGAGGATCTCGCGACTGATTAGCACCCTTTCACGCTCTATCATCCCCTCCCCAAGATAGTAGTGAGCTGGGAAACCGTACATCTTCTTGAATAACTCCGGTCCACAGTACGTCTCGTCGAAGAGGGTCGCCATGAAGCTGTCTGGTGGGCTTCCCGGATACCCAAGGAAATCCCGAACGTGCTTGACCGCCGCCTTGAACGGCCTCGAGAGTTTCTTCCTGTTCTCAAGGAAGTGATTCACTGCGGCGTACCCTAACCCTCCTGAGGAAGAGCAGAATTGTTCGACGATGTTGCGCAATCGATTCACGTTAGCCCTGACCTCGGTCTTGGGTTGGGAATACCTCGCACTGTAGTTTGAAACGCTCGCTTTCCCGATCATCCGCACCTTTGTCTCATCAAGGGACAGAATGGAGAAGAGCGTCATCGCGTATGTTGTGTCCCAGTCGTTGTTGAAGCCTCCCGTCCTTCTAAGCTTCAGAATCAAGTCAGGCAGCATGGCCTTGTACGGCAGCCGGACTCTAGCGAACTTGCTCACCATCGTGCTAGTCACCTTCACGATGGTCGCGTCGTAGGAGCCACGGGTGTCCACCAAAACCCCATCGCAATCAAAGACCACCGCGTCGACATTTCCCAACGACTTGAGAATTGAAGGTTTGACTAGCACCCT
>JACPTA010000001.1 GCA_016193005.1 Nitrososphaerota archaeon
AGGATCGTTTCTTCTCCGATGTAGGTGTGGCGTAGCTTTATCCCATGCCTGTAGAGCAATTCGGTGAGGAAAAACCCGAATTCAGGAGTTGTCTCAACCTCAGCAGAGAGGTGAATCGCCAATCTGGAAAGTCGAGCATTCTCTCTTTCGATCAGGGTTTTGTCCAATGATGAACGAATCAAAGAATTGTATTCTCTTTCGTCAGCAATCAGTTCGATTGAGTTTGAAAACTGGAATAAACGAATAGGTTCATTAAGACTGGAAGATAAATCAGCTATCCGCTTCACAATCTGAAACTGCTCAAATTTCTTGGTCTTAATAGTTACGTCCACTACGTCGCTGGCCAGCGTGATTCGCGCCTCCCTTAGAATTGGGATGGGCTTCGGCCTGCGTTCCATGGTTATTGTATCTGAAAACCTGGTAAGTGCCACCACGATCGTGTTTACGCTGGCAGGCTTTCCCGCCTGCCTCTCAACCTCAGACTTGATGTTGGCAGCAAGTGCGTGATAATTGACAATCTTCTGCTTCATGCACTCGTATATGGCTGGGTCGTGCGTGACTATGGATGCCACGATGGTAGGTATGGAGAGTTTCCTTCCTGACATATCTACGCCGATAGGAGCATTTAATGTAATATTTAATCATTCGAGTTAGATAGACATATATAGGAAGTAACACCCATTACTGTTAGCGATAAAACATGAATACTGGTGAACAGGGGAGAGCACTGGAAAGCCCGAAGTCTAGTCGAGTCAAGAATTACCTAAAGCGAATCAGAGCAAGATTTTACCGGTATTCGGCACGGATGGGTAAACAGAAACTAGTGTGAGGCACGCATCGAGCCAGTGCCGCCGATAGGAAAACGTGTTGTCCACTTGGATCAAGCAGCCGGTCAGCAGGAAACTCGAAGGGAAGGTGGATCGTCCAGTAGCAAGGCAACCGTTGTGACCTATCTCGATGAATTTGCGATTCAAGAGGTCAAGGAGCTGGCAAAAGCTGCAGGTTACACGGTCGAAGCCCTGATTACGCAAAGACAGGTAGTGAAGTCCGAGTACGGTATTGGAGTCGGCAAGGCCGAAGAGCTGAAGGAGATAATGGCTCACAATGGGTCTAAAACAATCATCGTAGACGAGCGTCTCACGTCCTCCCAGGCAAACAGACTCTCGACGGTGACAAAGGCGGAAGTTGTTGACCGCGAGAGGTTAATCCTAAACATCTTCGCCAAGAGAGCCGTCACCACGGAAGCGAAGCTCCAGGTTCAACTGGCAGAGCTTCGATACGAGTTGCCTCGTGCCAGGGATGCCGTCCGATACTCAGTTAGAGGAGAGAGGGCGGGGTTCATGGGGCTAGGCGAGGCAACAGTGGATGTCAAATTCAGAGCCCTAAAGCGTCGAATGGTGACGATCAAGGAGAAACTTGCCAAAGCCCAATCCAACCGAACACTCCAGAGGGTTGAAAGGAGGAAACTCGACATGCCGTTCGTCTCCATGGCGGGCTATACCAGCAGCGGAAAGACGACGCTCTTCAACAGGCTGGCCTCGGAGACGAGGGAGGAGTCGCCTGACCTCTTCACCACGCTTACCACGACGACACGAGCGGTAAGCTTCGCAGAACTCAAGAAGAAGGTGATGCTCTCGGACACCGTGGGCTTCGTTTCGAGGCTTCCGACCTACATGGTGGAATCGTTCAAATCAACTTTGGAAGAGCTCACTTATTCGGATCTCGTCCTCCTGCTTGTTGACGCGAGCGAGGACCAAGAGAGTCTGAGGATAAAGTTCGAGAGCTGCAAGGATATCTTAGGCCAGCTGAAAGTTGATCCTAAGAAGGTTCTACTGGTTCTCAACAAGGTTGACCTTCTGGAACGGCGTGCCAGCGCGAGCAGGGTTGAGGAGGGGAGCCTCTTCGAGGGTTATTCAACTGTCAAGGTCTCCGCAGCCAGGGGAGATGGAATCCATCAGCTCAAGACTCGGATAATTGAAAGGACCTACCCATGAAGTGAAGTGCGTTGGAAAATGTGGCAGTGGGCATACTGACCTCCAGAGGCATGCCACGGTTGCGGCACGTACCAATGAGATAGACAACCCTCATCACAATGGCGAATTGTCCCGCACTCGACGAGTCTGAACATGCTGCACAGTAGCGGAGCCGGTTTCCCCCACGTGTTCTAGAAATCAGAATAATATACTCGACCTATTTTCTAATTGAACGATTGAAGATGCTCAGGACTCTCGCAATATCTCTCGTGACAGTGCTTGTCCTGAGCGTTGCACTCACTCTTGATCTACAAGCACCGCAATCGCCCGTAGTCGAACCGGGCTTCCATCTTGAATTTAGTAAGACGGGAGGGATAGCGGGAATGGATAGTATTCTCACGATCGACGGCAACGGGAGCGCATGGTTTAGGAGCAGGTACGGCACCTCGTTCAATGCTACTGCAGGAAGTGTAGTTCTTTCTGAGTTGAGGAATAGCATTGCGACCAATCTTCCCAAGATTTCGCAGGGCGCGTTCCAGGCCAAGGGCGGCGCTGCGGACTACTTCACGTATAGGCTCGAGGTACGAGAGGACGATTCAATCAGAGAGGTTGTTTGGGTTGACAAGTGGGCCGTGGAAGGAACGTTCCCACAGGAGCTTGAGGTTCTGCAAACTACCGTCGAAAATGTCCTGCAGATTCTTGAAGCGCGAGCTACATTCACTAATGTGAACAGCGTGCATGCGGACCTTTCTTGTGAATCCAATGGCAATCGGACGCTTTGCGGTGCGTTGAGCATGACAATCTACACTGACAAGGCGAGATACAAGATTGGAGAGAAAGTCAGAGTGTTCGCATTGGTGACAAATACAGGGCCTCCGACAATAAACTATACCTCGCCCACGCCCTGCGACGCGGATATCAGATTGAAGGTGTCAGCGGACTCCGAAATCCATGATATTACTTATTCCGAGATCCCTTCGGTCGTCTGCGTTCAGGTTCTTCAACAGAGGTCTTTGGAGGCAAACCGTACTCTGGTCCATCACGGAACGTGGAACATGAGTTTTGACGAGGATGGAACACAAACTGTTGCTGTGCCGGGGCAGTACACCGTGTCGGCAGTCATGCCGTATGCGAAGTTTGAGCCTGTTCTGCTCGAAGTTTCGGTTATCATTTCCGTGTACGATTAGCCAGCAAAATTAGCGGGCCCGGTGGGATTCGAACCCACGACAACCGGCTCACTCGCCCAATCGGACCGGAGGCCTACACCCTTTGTCAGTGCCCTGATCCTTACTAGGCTACGGGCCCATCAGCCAC
>JACPTA010000142.1 GCA_016193005.1 Nitrososphaerota archaeon
GGCATCGAGACTCACAGGTCCCCGTTCGGTTGGAACAAGGCGTTCCAGATCAAGGTCAAGGGCCATCCGCTCGCTGAGCAGTCGAGAGCCTACGCCAGAGAGGGGGCCCAGCCCGCGGTTGTGGCGGCACCAGCGGTGGAGCATCAGAGGCGAGAGTTGAGCGAGGGCGAGATGCTCGCTCGCGTGAAGAAGAGCGACTTCGTTGGTCTCCCCGAGACAGATCACAGGATAATCGGTGAGAGACTGGACCTCTTCAGCTTCCAGGAGCCATCACCAGGGATGGTGTACTGGCACGACAAGGGGGTGAAGCTGAGAAACATCCTCATGGGGTTCATCAGGGCAGAACTCGCCAAGCGCAACTACGAGGAGATCAGCACGCCTGCACTCGCCAACACTGTCCTCTGGAGGGTAAGCGGCCACTCGGAGCACTACAAGGACAACATGTTCCTCACAAAGCTTGGGGATGAAGAGCTCGGGATAAAGCCAATGAACTGCCCTTCGACCTTCCTGGTCTACAAGTCTCGGAGATGGAGCTTCCGCGACCTTCCGGTGCGGTATGCTATCTTCGACCCACTCTACAGGAACGAGCTGAGCGGGGTCGCCAGCGGGCTCTTCAGAGTCAAGGTTCTCACACAGGACGACGCTCACGTAATAGCGACTGAGGACCAGGCGGAGAAAGAGTTGGCAGACATGCTCGACCTCATGAAGAAGGTCTACAGCGTCTTCAATCTGGAGTACAAGGTCAAAATCTCGACCAGACCCGACGAATACATGGGCAGTGACGAGGAGTGGGAGCGGGCCACGAAGACCCTTGTCCGAGTAGTCAAGGCCATGGATCTTCCCTACGAGATCAAGGAGAAGGAGGGGAACTTCTACGCGCCGAAGATTGATGTGGACATCAAGGACTCACTTGGAAGGGAATGGCAATGCGGAACCTTCCAGCTCGACCTCCAGATGCCGAAACGGTTCAAGCTCTCCTACACTGGCTCTGACGGGAAGGAGCATACTCCTGTTGTGCTTCACAGGACGATCATCGGCTCGCTGGAGAGGTTCATCGGTGTCATGTTGGAGCACTACAAGGGGGCACTCCCCTTGTGGCTCTCCCCTGTCCAGGCCAAAGTCATCCCGCTGTCAGACGAGCACAAGGAGTATTCGGAGAAGATGCTTTCATTTCTGACCGAGGCCGGAGTCAGGGTTGAAGGAGATTTCGAGAGTGGCACAATCGGCGCTAAAATAAGGAACGCCCAGCTTCTGAAGATTCCCTACATGCTTGTGATAGGGAAGAAGGAGGAGGACAGCAAGACAATCGCAGTCCGCACGAGGGATGGCAAGGTGCAGTACAGCGTGAAACCTGAGGAATTCGTGAGGGAACTCAGGACGAAGGTTGAGTCGTTCGCCTAGGGTTTCTTCGACTGGAGATAGACGAGCGCCGCCAGCTCGTTCATGAATCGCGCCGCGGCCGTTGTGGTGCTACCGTTGTCGTAAGGCGGCGAAACCTCCACGATATCGAAGGCCGTTATCTCGGTTCCCTTGAGGGCGTAGATGTACTTGAGCAAAGTCAGCGTGGTTAGACCGCCGGGTTCGGGTGTCCCGGTCCCAGGGGCGAAGGCCGGATCCAGTCCATCGATGTCTATGCTAACGTAAACTCTCTTGAACTTGGAGAGGAACCTTTTGAACCTTCCGAGCGAACCGTGCCCATCAGCATCTAGCGGTTTCACTGTGAGACCGAATTTTCTTGCGAGTCTCCACTCCTCTTCTGTTGCCGCGCGTCCCCCAACGTGGGCGACAATCGAGGGCTCTCGCTCCTCGGTAATCCTCCGAAGATAGCACGCGTGGGACAACCTGGAACCCTCCCACTCATCCCTCAGGTCGAAGTGGGCGTCGAAGACAACGAACGCAGTGTTCTCGGGGGCGTTCCTGAACGACCCGAGAGTGATGGAGTGTTCTCCCCCCAGCATGCAGTACCTCTGACCTCTCTGCACGAGTTCCTTCGTAACTTTCGTCACCATTCTGGTCGTCTCGTCGGGCCCTGACACTCTCGAGAGGTTGCCAAGGTCTCGAAGCTTGAGCTTCTCCACATCCACTTTCAGGACGTTCGAGTATGCCTCCACGTTGAGGAAAGCTTCTCGTATCGCGTTAGGTCCGAACCTCGCTCCGGGCCGGTAGGAAGTTGTGCCGTCAAAAGGGACCCCGAGGACCGTGAGGACGTTCCCCCTCTCTTCTCTCGACCCTACCAGCGGACCGAAGGCCGAGAAACATTCGGCGTAGCTCAATCTTGGTTCCTACCAGCATTGACGTTCTTGACTGGTGTAATTAAGAATTAGAAGACCGAATGAGTTTAGGACCAGAACAGGTCGAGTGTCGTGCTGCCCATTATTTCGTCGAAGCTGAAACCCAGTGCGTCGAGCATCTGGTCGAACATTGCCTGCGCATATTCAAGGTACTTGTCCACATCTATCTCCTCGGGCTTGGCGAGACTGACGGGCTTGACGTTCGGAGGAGTCTTGGTCTTCACATATGAAATGATGTCCCCGGCCTTGACCTCCTTACCCCTCTCTTGAAGCAACTTCGCGGCTCTTACATGCTGGGGAGTCGTCCCGGAAAATCCGGAGATTGACTTACCCATCATCACGTTGAAGGCAAGCTGGTCGACGGGGATCTCCCTGTTCCTGAGCTTTGACACTGCGCTGGTCAGAAGGCCCTTTATGTTCGCGCGGGCTCTCTCAAAGTCCGACGGTCCGTATACCTTCCCAAGGATGTCGAGCGCTTCGTAGAAAGTCTTCTTGAGGAACTCCGGCGTTTGACTGTTATGCAGGAGTGTGGGGAGATTCCCTGCGACAAATCTTTCGTACTTTGGTACTGAGAAGTCGTACATCTTGCATTTTCCTCTGACCCTAGTAACCGATACTACTTCATCGTAAGTAACATCATGGCTGTTGATCATTCTACGTACATTAGCAAGGACGACCTGTTCTGAGGGGGATGCGTGCTCGTTCAAGTCTCCAATCACAGTATTGTACCTATGTAACAACATCATATTGAAGTGACGAGTGTCGTGCATGTTTATGTGCCTGAATCTGGTAACCCCGGCACGATTGGTTATCGCTTTCTTGATTGAAATGAGACCTGCTGTTGTCAGCGGAATCAGCTCTTTGTTTCTCGGAAAAGTCTTTGGTTTCTTCTGATACCTCTCCTGCATGAAACCAATCTCATCCATAAACCGTTTTCTGCTGAAGGAACCGATTACGCTCAGCTGGTAGTAATATTTGTCATACTTTGGAAGGTACGCTCTCCTTAACCTCGTATCGATGTCGAAATAAGAGAGCAGATACGCGACCTGAATGAGCAATCTTTCACTCATAGACGCCATGTTAATCCTCCTTGCGTCACTGTAACCATCGCCTGAAAAAAGACCTCGCAAATAACGACCGATGATGGCTTTACTTGAGTTGAAAATGAACTCTGGAACGTGCTTATTTGCACTACTGTCGCCGCAAAGAGATCTGAAGAATTCTGCGTACAAGACTGGTACATAGAACCTAAGATTCTTATTCTTCCTACGCGCATGGACCTTGATGTCCCACCCGAAGGTCGCCAACCAAGCCTTCTTCAGCTGCTCACACACCTCAGGGTTTTCGGAAAGGCTCTGTGTGATTGAATTGTTTCGCGATTCCAGGCGCGAAGCGACGTTTCCTTCCGCCGTGAAGATGCCAAGTAGCACAGCCAATTCTTCCGTTATGAGCAAGGACTTTCTGATCGGAACTCCAATTGTCGCGTGTGGTTTGTCGGAGTAGAGAAAACCACTCCTTACTATGACTCGACTGGAAAGATGCTTTTCGACATCCAATCGCTTCTCTGAAGAACGATTAGGGATGAAGCGCGCCCCAACTATGACGTCTCCCTCCTTGATTTCTCTAGTTTCCTTGCAGTGCAAGTTGCCGAAATTGTCCATCAGATAGACGCTGTGATCTCCAGAGAGTTTCAGTATCCTGCCTTTGCCGGTCTTGATTTCATACACATCGCTAACGACATGCGCCGACGCATCGGAGATCACCGACCAATCGGTGGTTAACTCGTTAGAGATTGTAAGGAGTTCGATTGCTCTTCCTTCCTGGAACTTTCTATGAACATCTTCGACTCTTGTAAAAGTGATTTTCCCGTCTATTCTTGCAAGAATGGGGGTGCTACCGTGGACGGACTTCTTGCCAGTCAAACCCTTGATATCGGCGGTCCCATCTTGGAGCACACCGAAGTAGTTCTTCTTCCTTTCGCTAAATGCAACGTATCTGTAAATCTTGTCGACATCGAGCTCGACTGCGAGGTCCTCTTCAGCCCATTTTGTCACCTTGCTTATTAACTCCTGCGACGGCTTCTCGGTGAAAAGTGAGTCGGTGTTCTTAAGGGCGATATTTCCGCAGCTGTCAACAAAAGTGTGATTCTCGTCAACTGAGAGGTCGTAAACATAGCCGTTGTAGGGTTCCTGCGTCACCACCGGGGTGCTCCTTCGCCGACTGTACATCTCTGAGGTCGCAAAGCAGTAAGTTTGCTTTGACTTCCGATAGCGCAGAGTGTACCTAATACCTAGCTGACTGAGAAGGACCGACAAACCGCCGGCGAGCTTTACCGATTTGGTCTCGCATCTGAAATTCTTTTGCCGATATTCGTCAGAGTAAGCCGCACCGAACATCCTGCTTCCATCTCCCTTGACAATGTTCTCAAGAAAGATGCGCTTGTATTCGTCAGGAATATGGTACACGAACGACGGAATCTCCTTTCCATGGCTCTTCTGCCCACAGAAAGCCTTGAAGAATACCGCCGAGAGCTTATTCATCATCTGCATCTTCTGAGTTCTGTCGTCGTAATCCAGTTCAGTCAACTGTCCTTGAGAACCTCTGTAGACGAGATGTCGCGTTCCCTGGTTCGATGGAACGATGCTTGGGGTTGTGCCCTTGAACAACAACATGTAATTGTCGCGCAACTGGTTCAGCCGTCCGATGTCCGAGCTAGCCATTGATGCGCCCATCCGACTCTTTGTTGGGTCGGGTGTGCTTGAGCTTCCCTCAGCTACGTACGCGCCCAAGAGCTCTACTAATGCTCGGAATTCGGGAGTGCCTAGCTGGATAAGCCTCTTCACCTTGATGGGGTCCATCTGTTTTGTCCAACTGTACCAGACCCACTCATCATCGCAGTGGGCCCGTAGGTTCTTCTTCCGACCCTTGTAGATTGAGGTATAGGTATGCGGCCTGAGCACCTCATAAACGTCGATGGTAGCGATTCCGGCTACTGCCGGGATACGATCAGCCCTGAGCAAATGTCTACCGCTGAGCTCGGTCGGTTTTGCAAGAACTATCCTGTCGTCCTCTATCGCCAATAGGGAGTGGTCCTCTGTAACGCGCGTGCATCCCCACTTTTCGAACACCCTGTAAACATTCTTGGTGTTCTTGTGCCGAATTATAGCTCTCACCGGTTTGAAGTCTGCTACCCCATTCGCTGGATCGATGCTCAAGGCCTTCCAGCCTTGAGGATGCACTTCTTCTTTGCCGTCTCTTCTGGTCACGTGTGAGCCGAGCCCTGTGAAGAATTCCTCGATAGGTACGACGCGAATGATACCGCTAGGGTCTTGCAGAGTGACGCATCGTTCGCCAGTCACGCTGTCCGAGTATATCACGTTGATCCCGAGTTCCTTGCACTTCTCGATGGTCTTGGTTATCGCGTATCTCCCGAGCGCGGCTGTCGCCTCTGCCACGGGGAGGCAGTAGAGTGCGAATGTTTCGAAGCCCATCACACCATATGACTGGCCGACAGGCACGAATCGTCCATTTCTCCCAGCGATCACCGTGTGGTTTCTTTCTGTGGTGACGCAATACACTTCTCCGTCGTATGCAAACTTCCCAACATACCTGTGCCAACGGGATCCTGCCGAAGTCAGTTTTGCACTCACATTCCTGAAAACTACGCGGTAGATGCCATCTTTCGGTTCGTAGGTAATCTTCGACTTGGCACCTAGGAGGCTCAACAACACGACCATGTCCTTGGCCAAGCGGGCACTTGAAGTTGAGTACCGTTTGTCTCTCCTTGAACCGTCACCCTTGTAGCAGGAATCGAAGAAAGATTCGAGGTTCCTTCTAGAGGTGAAGACGAAATCGGGTATCCGCTTTGATGAAGCGCTATTGGTGGATACACCTTCAACATAACAGTTTTCTATCATCCATCTGTGTAGTATGCTGTTAGAGACCTGGAAGTATTCGCTGTCACCCGAGTCAGAGATGTGGTGTAACCCCAAGCCGTCTAGAACTCGCCTGATTTCGGCTCTGTAGGGAATACCCATTGAGTTCCCGTTCCCAAAACTCTGCGTGATCACAATTCCAGAACTGGCCCCTCTATGGCTTCCGTTTGCATAGAACTTAGGATGAGTTACAATCAGGTGACCTTCTGAGACGAACCAACCGCACAACGAAGCAAAGTCAGCAGAATCGTATCGAGCGGGGATCTTCGATACGCGTTTTTCCCCGAGCAGCACGAAACCGCCTAATCTCTCGACTTCATCTAGGTCATCTTCAGTCAGCTCTGAGGCTGGAACCCTGTAGTGTGAGCGAAACGCCTCTACGAGTTTGCTAGGATTCTTCGCGACCGAACCCGACTTCCTGATCTTCCACTTCAGTGGCTGCGGCAGCCTAGTAAACCAGCTTGACAGCCTTCTCCTCTCTCCAGGATATATGTTTGCAATTGCGTTCATCTTCCGTGCCGTATCGAGGAGTGAAATCCTCGAAGGAGGACATCGGTCTTCGATACCGTCCCTCAACTTGGGAATCACCATGTTCGTTGAATTGAAGATTTCTTCCGCCGTCCGGAATACCGATCCGGGCCTAGAGCCTACCCTCTGGTCTTTAACAAGGAATTTGTGGTTCGGCGTTACCTTCAGGTCGACAAATCTTCTGTCGTTGAAGTGATACATGTCACCCCGGTAAGAGAACCGTTGGACATCGACCACCGCGTCGATTTCTATCCGCAGAGTTTCGGGGTTGACATTGATTACCTTTTCACCAGCTCGGATGTCCCTGATGTTCCTTATGCCATCAGTGGTGACCACCTCTGTATCGGCAGTGAAGCATGCGTTCAGTATCACCTTCAAGCCCTGAGACGCGACGTTGTAGAGTTCCCTGTCCTCTTTGCTAAGCTTTGCATCTTTGGCGAGCTGCTTGTAGTGGCTCACCCTCAGGTCCCTTAGCGAGCCGACGACCAAACTGGTGATGCCCTTCCTCTTAGTGCAAACCCAATGAGTCGTGTCGGGAACGATGTTTGTCCTGCACTCTTCGTGCGGGCAGTTCACAGTCTCGTAAGACAGGTTGTGCACTTTGATTATGCTCGGGTAGAGCGAGTTTGACACTAGTATTCCATTACAGTTAAAGAAGCTTTCACTGCCCCTCACACTAATGTCGTAGACAGGTAGTTTGTTCTTGACAGCGGTTATCTGCTTTACCTTCTCAAAGTGACAGTTTCCACTGTAAAAGCGTTTGAATGGTTGTTCGTACGCTTTGACGGACATTCTGTTTACCCGTTCATATCGGACAGGCCGTTGTCGGTGAGAATCATAATATGGGGTCTCCGCAAACGATCGAACGTGTTCAGAACGCACCATTAATTCGGGTGGAGGGCGTTTGGTTTTGTGATATGTCTGTGCTCCATCATTACTCCACGTCAAGAAGGACTCGGGGTCGTTAAGTGCCTTTGAAAAGCAATGAAGCCCACTCATCAATCCCAATGACATTAGAGTGTTGATGAGTAATCGGGAATAACTCCCCACTTTGTATTTTCCATTGTTTATAAATTGTCCACGACCGGTTGAGTTGTACCCATCACCTTTGTAGTATCCGTCAATGAACGCTCTTCTCACCTCTACTGGAAGTTGTAGAACCCATTCAGGGATTTTCTTATCGCTTGCATGATTTCCAAACCAAATTTTAACCAATTTCGCAAATATGGTACTTGATAGAACGTTAACGCTGCCATCGTATCGGCCGCCGATGCCAAGGTTACTGCATCCAGTAGTCTTTGATTTGGACGTCCAAGTTCTAAAGCCAGCCATGTTGAACTTAGATTGAGCGAGTTCTATGTCACTTGAAGATGCTTCGACCCGCAATGATTCAACATATTTGTTCCTATAAAACCACCCTTCGGCCAACCAATAACCAAGCCCCCACATCAAATCTGATGTGAACGGTAGGTAGCGTGGTAGAACGAACTTTCTGTGGCTTCGTCTTGCTACGAGTATGACGGTTCTGCCGTGTCCTCTTCCTCCACGCGTGATATCATAATCGCGTAGTTGTCGTAAGTACGGCAAAAGGTCTAGTGAAGTGTCATGTTGCTCAGCACAAAATGAACTGAGAACGACAAGATAATCCCCAATCTTCAGGTCATCTCCACGGACAGTCTTCTTCTTGCCATCTGAATCAAGGGAAATAACAGAGTGCCCCTTTGTTATGTTTACGCGTCGGCCGGACTCGGTGACGACTTCGAGCACATCAGCCTGCGTAGGATGTCGTATGATTGCGGTGACCGTCTTCCATGACGCCTGCTGTCTTTCATAGTCAAACGATAACACATCCCATGTGGGACCGATTTCCTTCGCCGCAAAACTTTCCCCACTTGGCAATCGTTGGTCTATAAACTCGCCTATCTTTGTTTTGTACACCTGGCCAGTCTGTCGCTTTCTCACGAATATTGATTCGTCATAGACAAGACTGGCGAAGTCCAGGACTGAGACGCCGAAGTGAACCCCGGGCTTCGGTTCTATGACTAAGCCGCCCTTGTACTTTTTTCCCTTGATAATCGCCTCGGACGAGGCGCCTCCCTTCTCGGCCAGCTCGTCAGTTCTTGGGATGAGCGCGCCAATCCTCCTGTGCTCGTAGAAGAGCATGCTCCTGATCCAGTTGGAGACTCCCAGCCTCGCCACATCATTCATTGGCATCTTGGCGATTCGGGAGATGACGAGGAGGATCTTCATCAGGAGGGAAGAACTTGCGCTGGTCAGCTCGTAGGTGAGCTGCGAATCGTTCAGGCAGTAATTGGCCAGGTCGCGGAGCGGCAGCTCGGCGATATTCCCCTCGAACTCTATCTTCGATTTCTCGAGGATAGCCTCGGAGATCCCGTTCAACGTGTGCTCTGCGTACTTGTTCCCGTAGACGTAGATCTGCACTGACCTGTTGTTGAAGAGGCGATAGAGGTCGATGTGGAGCCCGTGCTTCAGTGAGGCCTCTTGCCTCTACAGCTGGATGGGTATCTCATCCTCCTTGATCCCGAGATTCTCGGCCCGATGCTTCAAGTATCTGAGGTCAAAATCATCACCGTTGAAACTGATAAGTACCGGGTAATCGAGCATCTTGTTGAAGACTGCCCTGAGGAGCGCGGATTCCTCAGCGAAGACTACTGATTTGTACGCTGCAGTGTTCTCGAGGGACGGTTCATTCCCTTTCTTGGAGTAGAGGTAGACGATCGATTCAACATCGCTGTGAAAAGAGACCGCAATTATCTCTCGGTCCGCCTTCTCAGGGTCTGGCATTCGGCCCTCCTCATTTGCGACCTCGATGTCGGTCGCGATTCTCTTGAATGAGCAGAGCGGCTGGCCGAGCAACGCAGCCCATCTCCTGATGAATTCGGTTGATTCTCCGGTGTTCTTGGACAGAATCTCACCGAGCGAGCGAGCAACCAGCTCGGGTACCTCTTTCTCCACGGGAAATAGCGCCCCCTTCTCTATCTTGTAGTAAGTCCCCACAAGGAGGCTCCTATCGTATACGTAGTTCTCGTAGTACTTGATGTCGGCCTCCCAGGCCTTGATTTCGTCCCTGACGCTCTTGCCACTGGACCCACCTATTGCAAGTGGGTCAGTGGCGATTATCTTTCTAACCGTGATTCTAGAGTCTGTGAGAAGGTCCAACTTCTCTTCGTTCCCTATCGGCAGTATGATGTCCTTCCTAGCTCGAATTACTTCAAGCTCCTCCAAGGGGAGTTTTGTGTAACAATACGGCTTGTGGCCAGTGTTGTCGTACCAGAGCCAGACCCTGTCTCTCTTCGGGTCGTAGAACTTGAGGACTGCGACCTTCTTCTCCCCGTCGTAGGTTGCAGAGACGAGCAAGCCCTCCTCAAGCTCCATAGTCGGCCTGAGCAATTCTGAAAGTCTCTCTGATAATTCAGCGTTAGTGCTTGGACTCTGCAACAAGACTTGTCTGCGTCTCTGTCAGCAAGTGCGTATATGCTTTCCCGTCATGATTTATATTTGATGCACACAGCCGCCTGAAGAGGTCGAGACATGGTTGAGTCCATTCAACAAGTTGTCACCCGCACTCTTCGCCGTGGCTGGAGTCGCGTGGTTGGGAGTGATAATCGAGGGAAGTGGGTTCCTTCTCTTCTGGCCCGCCGCTGCAAGTTTTCTGAGCGCGATTGCGATAGTAGTTCGGCCGGTGAATAGGACCACCACTCCGCTAGCGGGCGCGAGTTCTTTCTTCGGCCTGATCATTGCACTATACCAACTTTCTGTCGCGGTGAGCCTGATCGGAACTTCGCTCGGGGAGGTGGCGAACTATTCCATCGCGGTATTTGCGGGCTTCACAGTGCTCTATCTAGCCTTGCTCTATCTGACTCTTCGCAAACCGAAATCAGCCGAAGGCTAGACTTCTGGAAAAGCTTCCTTGGGGTGATGGATTCTCCTCAGGAAGTAGACCGAGTATCCGCTGATGACAAAGAGTGATGCAAACATCTTGGTCGCAAAGACGAGGTTCCATGGGACCAACGAGGGACTCGTTATCAGGTCTGGGTCCCTTATGTGCTCTGTCAGCACTTGAACGCTGTATATCGCCCCCCAGAGCATGAAGTTGTAGAGGACCTCATAGGCGGAGGAAAAAGCCACAACCATCGCGAAGAGTTGGAGGACGGACAGACGGAGGCGTGACCATTTCGCTATCTTGTTCCTCCAGAGCATCAAGCTGCTGTAGAAGAACGTCACACAGGCCACGCTGAGATAGGTTACAGGTTTTGCGAAGAAGGGGAGCGGGAACTCAACATTAACGAGCGCCGCACCAATCTCCACGACGCCTCCTCCAGAATAGAAGATGCCCGCGAGACCGGAGAAGATGACCGCAATTATGGTAAGCCCCGAAATCCAAGCGATAGTGTTGTACATCAACTTGGTCTGTCGCTCGGACCGCAGTAACTCACCCATCTCTTTCATTGAACGTTCGAACCCCATTCCAGAAGGGACGTTTAAGTCTTAATTTGTAAAGGAGGTTTGACCTGCAGGGACGTCAGAGCAACGTGGGCGGCTTCGTTAGGCGAGCCCGCAGTCCATGAGCGTCTGTGCCAGACCAAGGACGCATAA
>JACPTA010000143.1 GCA_016193005.1 Nitrososphaerota archaeon
CTCTTGTGTACCTTCAGCAGCTTCATCACGTCATCACCTGTGCTGCCGTTGTAGAGAACTTAAAGGGAGGGAAGAATTCCTTCACACACCCGAGTGTACTCATCATTTTGTTCTGCCCCCCTCTTGCCATATTTGAAGCTGATGAAGCAGAAATCCTTATTAGGGATTGTATGCTTTGACCTAACTTGGCCGCGAGTGGTAATAACTGAAGGACGAACATCGCGCCTTTGTAGGACTCGTTCAAAACATCACTGCGCACCGAGGCTCAGGCGGAAATGCACATCCCTCACCAGAAATAGCTAAGGAGCTGTAACCTGCGTATAGTAGGAGCCAGCTCTCGTATTCACAGCGGCACCCGTTTCAGACACAAACTCAATCACCAAATTTCCCGCTGTTCCATCCACATTGACGGTACACGTTACTGTGGTCGGGGCAGGCAGGGTACTAACCTCTGAGGTCTGACCCGTATCAGTTGCAAAACCCTGTGTGGGTACTCTGGGTTACTCTTGCCCTAGTCTGTATTCCAACTGTCGTCGCAGAGGTATCTTGCACAAGATAGACGTTGATGACGTTCATTTTGTTTGTTGTTAGAGTAATAGTAAAGATAGTCGTATATGATGAACTTGAGGTTGATTGAACGTCAGAGCTAAGAATCGTTGGAGAAAGTCCACCCCCACCACCCGGAGGCGTACCGCAGATTGTTGTGGGCGCAATTTGCGAAAAGAAGCTTCCCCCCGGACACGCTACTGGAGCGACGGGGGGAGAGGTGACGGTGAGCTGGGTCGTCACCCCGGTGTCGGTCCCAACCGTCACCAGATAGCTGGTGGTCGCAGCCCAGATGAAACGGATGGGGAGGACCATCGTGCTGCCCTGGCCGACCCAGTAGTCAAAGTCGTTGGTCGAGTTGATGTAGTAATGAGCAGCTAGCGAGTTCGTCGCTGGGTTGTAGACGTAGAGGTCGACCAAGTGAACTGCGAAGGGGCTGCTGTTAGCGACTGTAAATGTGGAAAGAGCGGCGAATCTGATGTTGGGAGCTGCGTTTGCCCACGTCACCGCAAAAGCGCCAGACGCCGGGGAGAGGCCGTTGATTGCAGTCTCGGCAGACACTAGCGTTGTAGCTGGGGAGTTCCAGATAGAACCGAGAGTGCTGCTCGTGTAGTATTGGATGGTGGAGCTGGAGGGGTTGTCGAAGAGGGCCAGGGTCGTTCCTGAATAGGTGAGTGCCGCTTGCCAGGCCAGAGTGCTACTCTCTATTGTCTGCTCGGCGGTGTTGGTCCCTGCCGTCATCGATGTGAGCGTGAGCGTCCAGAACCTCAGGTTGCCGGTTGTCTGCCCCGATGCTGCATTCTGGAGCCCCGCGAAGTACATCGTACTTCCGATGAACAGCGCCGAAGAAGCTGTCAGGGAGTAGGCTGTTATCCCGGACAACGTTATCTGGTTCCAGGCGGTACTCGCAAGTGCGGTCTGGGTGATGACCGCGACGGTTCCAGTCGATGGAACCGTGGCTGAACCTGTCTCATAGAGCAGGACAGCCCCAGTCGTGGCAAGATCACTCGGCGGGGGAAAGAGGATCATGTTCGCATTGGCAGAGAGGGCCCCAAGATTGGGGCTCGCGGTCGGGGCGTAGTTTGTCGGAGCCGCCGCGCTGCCGCATGGATTGGGCTCCCATCCTCTGTCCGAAGCGGTTGCGCAGGCATCGTGTTCGTAGATTGCGATGGCGGTTGCCCCCTGCACTACCGCGACCCATTGGTTTCCCGCGCCATCCGCTTCAACTTGTATGGGCCCTAGCGCATTGGCGGTGGTAGTCACTTCCGCTGGCGCGCTTGCCCAGGTGATCGGGCCAGCCGGAGCGCTCGGTGTGCCTCCCGAAGCAAGAGTCCCGATGCCGAGCTGGAACCGTGCATTGGAGAGCTTGGCTATCACGAGATAGATGGTGCTGTCAACCACCTGTATGTCAAAGTAAGGCCCGACCGTGTAGCCTGTGACTAGATTGGGGATCGTCGTCGCGGCTTGCCAGGTCACTCCGTCAAAGGAGGTAGAGTATTGGAAGTTGGAGTTGCATGTGAAAAAGTCCCACCACATGTCGGCGGCAAAGAAGAGCTTGTCCTGATTGGTTGGAGAGGTGGAGGTCGTTGAGCACGCCGTTGCGACGTTGAAATTTGAGGTGGTGGAAGGAGGGAAGGCACCGAAGGAGGAGCCTGAGACCGAGAGCTGGGTGTTCTCCGCCTGGACCTGCGAATTACCAACGTTGTTGACAGTATTGCTGTATGTGGTGAACGAGTTGAAGATTGAAACAAGCGCCCCCATGGAAACGATCATGATTAGGACGAAGAACAGCGAACCCACGACGGATGAGACCGCTGGCCTCCTTTCGTGATATCTCAAGGAATTAGGTCACCTTTGCATTGTAGATCACGCTGTTCCCTCGGGACGAGGCTACAGTGAAGGAGTAGGTATGGCCGGGTGAGGGAGTGAAAGTCAGAGTAGTATTGGGTATATCCACAAACGTGCCGACGTTAACTGTGGTGCTTATGGTGAACTGCGAGACGAACGTATTCGAGGACTGGTCCACGATGTAAACTGACACCAAGGTAATCGGAATAGTTCCCACGTTTCTCACGTAGAGATCCGCGCCTTGGGTTCCCGAAGTGGTAAACGTAGCCTGCTCGACTACGAATTTCTCTGATATCCTGTCTGCTGAATTTGTCATCAAGTTCGTAAAGCTCTGGCTCAGCGTGCCCAGTGAGCCGCTCGCGAAAGCAAAAATGAGCACCCCCAAGCTCACGGTTATGGCTATCATCAGGAGTGTCGCAACTATTACGCTTACACCGCTTCTCTTGCGGTACCGGCCCCTCTTGTACGACCCGTATTTTGGTAGCGTCGAATACCTCTTCCGAGGAGAATGATGGTTAAGCACGATCTATCTTACCGCCGTGCAGGATTTCCCGTTCAGTCATAGCCAAACATCTCCCATTCGAGCTTCTACTCCTTCAGGAGCAGGGCCCTGACCTTTTGAACAGCCCCGCTCCCGTCCAAGTCTTCCACCAAAGCGATGTCATACCCCGGGTTGATCTGCTTTGCACCCTCGGATGCCGAAGGAATTGTAATCAAGATTGCGAACTTCGGCTTGATGTCAAATGTCTTCGAGAAGAAACTCATGACGGCGGTTGCCTCGACCGGTTTTGAATCAACGGCTATCTGCAGGGCGATGTCCCCGCCGTCCTTCCTACCGTACATGTCAAGAGAATGGTTCACGCCTGATCGTCCTTTTACGCTCGCGGGATAGGAGACATCGAAGCCTAACGTCTTCAGCATATCTGCTAGCGATGGATAGAGAACCAATCTACTCTTCACGACTGAGATCATGCTCTCAACGACCGTATACGAGTTCACGGGTGTCAGTACCAGGTCGTCTGTGCTGAAGTCATGCTTTTCTTCCCTGCAAACGAACACGGTTCTCGGCGAGCTGGCCTTTGAGAGACAGTTGGGACACTCATACCATACTCCTGAAACTCGAAGGTCGTCTGCACTCGCGATTGGTCTTTTGCAGTTCGGACACTGCAAGACCCCATCCTTCTTGAAGCGCCCGTCGTCCCCTATGAAGCCGCAGTGAATGTGCTCTACAAGCGAAGTATTTCTCATCGACCTGTTCTTGCAGTTCGCACATTCAAGCTGTACTATCGGGTCAGCGCGGAGATGGGTAGGGCACATTACAATCTCCATCGTTGAATAGGCGCGAAGGATTCCCAGGCCGACCATATCATCTATCCATGCCCTGGTGTCAGCTTCGGGCCCGAGTACGCCTTCGGCGAAGGGGTAGTGAACCCTTCCGTCTCCTCCGATGCCAGGTTCGAGGGTCTTCTTTTCCGTCACCATTCTATTGAGGAGTTCCCAAGTAATCCCCTCAATCGGTATTTTCTGTCTGTAGTCGTTTGACGAAGCAACTTCCATGATCTCTTAACCTACCAACACCAGAAAGACTGCAATGGTGGTCGCGACGAGTATCAAGACATGGGGAAATCCTGCCACGAATGAACCCTGTCCAAGCTTCCCCGCCCCCAGTCCTCCCGCTATCGCTTCGACGAGGCTCATCTGCAGGAAGGCTCCTTTTATGGACTGTATGTCGATGCCTCCCAGACCTGGGAATACACTTCCTGTTGAGCTACCGACCGTTTGTTGCGCCGAGAGCATCTGTCCAAAGAACGAATTAATGAGCACGACGGCTATCGCGAGGAAGATGAACACAGCCATGTAGGTGGTGACCACGTAGGGTCTAAGGACCCCCTTTCTCTCCTTTGCAATCTGGTGAAGCTCCGAGGTGTGGTCCTGGATCAGTTTCAGCACGTCTTCGACGTTTCCTCCACCCTGGTCAACCTTGAGGAGGACTCCGAGTGTCCTCCTTGCTGTCTGAGAATCGAGCCTCTTCAGTTCCAAGCGAACGACCTCCTCGAAGGGGACTCCCCACGACAGCTGCGCCTTCATCCGTTGCAATTCTTTTGACAGTGGGCCGTAATTTGTTTGGACTGCGAGTTCAAACGAACGTGTCAGGCTGAAACCGATTCTGACGTTGCTTGTTATGTCAGCGAGCAGAGTTGGCAGAGCATCGTCTATCTTCTCTCTCCATCTATGGTATGAGGTATCTACCAGTCCGGGGAAGACGAACGAAAGTAGCCCGACCAGAAGCAGTGTCGTTCCAAGCTGGAATGGAAGTTTGACCCCATTCAGGAGGTTCAGTGCTGCAATCACCGCATCAGCCATCACAGCAGCAGCGAGCGACGCCAGATAGAGCTCCTTTCTTCTGTTGTGAAGGTCCCTCAGCCTCAAGCTAAGTCAACTCGCTGCTGACAAACCTGTCAGCGAGGATCAGGGTGAATGCTCCGGCCATGGGGACGAGTAGGTACGCCATCAGGTATGTCAGCGTTAGTACGCTTATCCCACCTATGTTTCCTGCGACCAGACCTATGACTGAGAACATTACGAGCAAGAGCAAGGGTGTGACAACGAGGAGGATTGTGTAAAGTTCCGCGATCACTCCGACACTCTCTCCGATATTCCTCGCTTTGAGTCTCCTGTCGACTAGCATCGAGGACGCTGTTCTGGCGAGATAGGTCTTTACGTCGGCTCCTGACTTCGATACTGCTATGAATCCGTCTAGGAATTCCGCAAAAATCGAGGAGGGTGAGCGCTTCTTCTCTGCTTCAAGAGCCTGTGTCAGGTCCATCCCAAGCAGCTTCATGTCCCTGACTATCATCGTGGCCTCTTCCCTCGTTACCTTCCCTACGTCCTTCTCCTCAGCGATGGCACCAAAGATCTCCTCCGGAGTGTCGCCCGCGGTAGCTAGGACAGCCATTTGCGCGATCCAGTACGGGAGCTTGCTGTCAATACTCTTCTTCCTCGAATTGGCTCTATAGACGGGGTAGAAGTAGAAGAAGGCAAAATTCCCCGCGAAGCCAAGGAGGCCCGTTCCAATCGGGAGTATGGCCATGATGAAAACCGGAAGGGAGCTGTAGAATGCGTAGCTGAACGCCGCGGTCGCCGCGACGACCGCGCCGATGCTGGAGGCTAGGATCGCTCCGGCAACGTATGCTCGATAGTTTACGCGAAGTCCCGACCTCGTCAGATCATTTCTGAGATCGACGAAGTACTCGTCGAACATTTCCAAGTACGGCTGGAAGAGAAGGTACGATGTGCCAAAGAAGCTGGATCGCAGGTTCCTCCTCATGCTTTGGCCTCCAGCTCTGCCTTTGCTTTGCTGACCATCGAATATGGACCGGCATAGAACTGCCTGACCTGTTCACTTACCTCCTTGTATGACCTAATCTTCTTGTTTGCCAGCCAGTCGAGGAATGTCTTTCTCGCGTCGATATCACGCCTGACCTGCTCAACTGTAAGTCCGTATCTTTGAGCGATCTTGTCGTACAGCCTACTTCTACCGGAAAAGGTGAAACTGTCGCTTTCTGGTTCCCACCTGAAGACGTCGTTGACAACTATTTGGTCGTTACGAGAATCGTGGCCAACTACCTCTGCTACGCTCGTAATCCTCCTGACGGACCTGTCGCCTACCCTCAGCTTAAGCTGCATGACAATGCAGTCGAGGGTTGTTCCGACGAGGCTTCGGGGGATATTCATGGGCTCGCTCGTCAGCCTGTTGATGACCGCTTGCACAGAGTCTGCGTGAATCGTACCCATCCCTCCGTGGCCCGTGGCTACGCTTTGAAAGAGGGTGAATGCCTCCTGGCCCCTGACCTCTCCGACTATTATCACATCGGGCCTCTGCCTAAGAGCGTTTTTCAGCAGGTCGAACAGCGTGATCTCCGAAGTAGCCCCGCCTCCCCTCGAAATTGTCTGAACCCAGTTTTCGTGTGGAAGGCTGAGTTCGGGCGTGTCTTCAACGCTGACTACCTTTTGGCCGGGTACTATGAACATAGAGAGACAGTTTAGGGATGTCGTCTTCCCCGAGGCCGTATCGCCCGCAACGAGAATGGCTAGTTTCTTCTCGATCAGGTACCAGAGATAAGCTGCAATTTCGGAGTTCATAGTCTTGTTCTCGAGGAGATCAACGATGGAGAGCGGATCTGCCTTGAACTTTCGAATCGTGAAGTTGCCTCCTCTCTGCGTGATCTCCTTGCCGTACGTGAGATCCAGCCTGCTTCCGTCCGGAAGAGAAGCGTCGATCATCGGCTGAGCAAGGGAGATGTGCTTTCCGCTCAGGTAGGCGAGCCTAGCCACGAAGGTATTGACCTCCTCATCATTTTGAAATATCACGTTCGTCGGTATGGACTCATAGTCTCGATGCCACACATAAACCGGTATCTTGGCTCCGTCGCAACTGATGTCCTCGATCAGCGGGTCGAGCATGAGCGGGTCGATCTTGCCGAGACGTATGAAGTCTCTTGCGAAGTAGTAGGTGAGCTTCTTCAGAGGGGCTGACTGAATGCCAAGCCCGTAGGTTTTTACAATCTTCTTGATCCTGTCCGAGAGAAACTTCTCGGCCTGCGATGTTGTTCCGATGCTCTTCAAGTCTACGTCCAACTCCTCAACGAGAAGCTTTCTCACTTCCTCGAACTGCTTCCTTTGGTTCTCAGTCAGCTCGGGCTCGACGACGTTGTATTTGTAGCCCCCGATTCCTCTCTCCCTAGATATTCCACAGTAGACGTTGAATTCCCCGGTCTTCAATGGGTAGACATCGACAAACTTGCTCGCCTTCTCGCCTAGGAGATTGCCAACTTCGCCCCTGTCGAGGTGCTCCTCTTCCTCTTTCGTGACCTGTGAAGCCATCTGCTCCGCCGTCTCGGCAACGGTGTTCCCCCAAGCCATCTCCCTCCGGGTGGCGAAAGATGACCCCACGGCGACTACAACCGCGATCACAATCGCGATTGCGCCCACGGTTGAAAGCCGGTCGAGACCTAGTGTAGAGACGAGGAGAAGGTTGAAAGGGAGGAGAATTGGAAAAGTGAGAAAGGCACCTATCATTTCCAATGAGAGGTAGGCCACAGGCACGCCCATCAGCACTACAGCGCGGAGCCGTGAGCCCGTCAAACCCGCTTTCAAACGAACTGCTCCGATGCGTTCTTTAAAGACGTGTCATTCATCACGCGATACACCGGCCGAATCTGAAAGGACATTGAACGCGAGTGCAAGGTCTCAGAAGTGGTGTTCGACATGGCAAATATTACTGATGAATTTGTGATACATATCTTGAACTGCTATCTTGTATTCATAAGACTATTTATGGCCACGGCAAAGCAAACCTGTAAAACTCATGGCCATGACTGGGCAGCGACCAACGGAAGAGGAACCACTTTCTCGGACCAGCTTCGCAAAGGTCGGGATCGACGGACTTGAGCTGGTGCTGGGAGGGGGGCTGCCCGAGGACGCTGTCTACTTGCTCACGGGCGCGCCTGGCACGCACTACACTACCTTTGCCCATCAGGCAATCTACAACCATCTTCTCCAAAATGGAAAGGCAGTCTACTATACCCCGGACTTGTCCAGCAACGAGATTCAAGAAGATATGGCTCTATATGGGTGGAAGGTGCGGAGATACGTTGACGAAGAGAGCCTCCTTTTTTCTCGGCCGCTTCCACCGGTGCTCCAGAAGCTCGCCGAGACGATGCCAGAGAACCCGATGGAGGAAGTGGTTAACCTCGGCTCCACGACGGACGCGATTAGGAAGAGCTTTGTCGGCAAACTCAAGGATCATAGATGGAGCATTCTCAACCTCTCCTACCTAATGACCGTCTACTCTTCTCAGGAGATAATTGATCTTGTAATGTTCTGGGTCAATGCCGTACACGTATTTGGAGGAGTTCATTTCATCCTGCTTCCAAGGGGAGGTCACGAGGAAAGTCAGGTCACGCTCCTCGAGAACATGGTTGACGGCGTACTAAGCTTCAAATTCGCGCAGGGCTTCTTGCAGACGGAGGGGGAAGTCGAAGTCAAGAAGCTCAGAAGGGTTCGATTGAAGACCAAGGTCTTCAGACACACGGTTCAGGACAACGGCATAGTGATCGAGAACGCTACGAGAATAGGCTGAGTGGGTGTCACAGTTCTAAGGATTATCTCTTCGCCGGTTACGAGTGTGACAGCATCTATTTTTCCTCGCCTTCTTCCTTCATCGAGGCGGTCCTCCTGCGTAGAACCTTCCTGATCGCAACTACCATGATGCCAATGATGGCAACAGCGAGGATTACTGGTATGAACAAGTAGATGAGCTCGAAGGGGCTCTGCACAACAGGCCGGGCGGGCTCAGGAATGATTATGACGACGCTGGCGTTCCTCGGTCCGATGTATGGGTGATCGATATTGGCCATGACCGTGGCCACGCCCGGGTTACGTGAGGTGAATGTCGCAAGAGCCTGCCCGGTTTTGTCGGTGTTTGACTTGCTTGGCGCTATGATGCCAAAGTTCGATGAAAGGGTGATGCTTGCGTTCGGTAGCCCC
>JACPTA010000097.1 GCA_016193005.1 Nitrososphaerota archaeon
CAGGAACTCCGTTGACTCCCGGTATCGTGAGTCCATTAAGGCCATTCGGTATGAAGTTTGTTACGCTGAATGAGATCGAGCCAGTATAGGGGCCTTGGTCTGTGGGATGATCTACCGTGAGTGCGAACGTTCCGCACGCGATCAGAGTTGGAGCTGCTCCTCGAGACTGGCTGGCCGCTTGCGTTATGACCCAGTTTCCTGTTACTCCAGAGAAAGAGTATGCGGGTAGAGAGACTGATAGGGTGAGCAGTATTGAGAGCGTTGCTGCGGTGGTGATAGTCATCAGTTTGTACTTCATTCTTCTCGTCCGTGTTTAACCTAGCTCCGTGTTATACGGCTTTTTGCCGTTTTCCAGATTTTTTGCCCATTTGGAGAAAGAAGCAAGCATCAAATTTGGATTAGGGAAAAATTCAGTGCAGACGAGTTTAGCCTTGGAAATTCTCTATAAAGAGTTTGTCGAACTGAAATCTAGGGCGGAGGTTCTAACTCCGGATTAACGAGGTTCTTTTACAATCTTGACCAAGTTCAGCCTCGGCAATCTTTCATGGAACCCATGGTCTGGCATTATGGGCAAGGCTGGGTCTCACGGGGAGAAGACAGAAAGCGCAGGCTCGTTGCAAGGCGAGCAGAGAACTATAGCAGGGAGTTGAATCAGGCACACAGCCTCAAGATTTTAAGACACTTGCAAGACAGAGTTGCGCTCGACGATCAACTTGAAGAAGAAGATAAGCTGCGACTTTGTAATGCTATAATGGGAATGTGGAAAACTGTAGCTCATAATGGTTATAGCAAGAAGGACTAATTCTTCTCTGATTGGTCCAGACAAATACCCAATAGGAATGCACAGACACGGTAAGGAAGCTTCACGAGCTTGAAGAGGCGAGAGGGAAGGGGATGGGTTAAACCCGTTTTTGCGGTTTTCTAGAAAAATGTATCGCGAAGCGGTCGACGGCCACCGCATCTATGTCGGGGCTATGGACTGTAAGGCAGTATCTGGATGCCATTTGGAGTGAAGGCGACGCTATGGTACTTCCTGCTGTGATCCGTCCCTCTGAGCTTCCTTACTATGAACCTCGTCTTCAGCTCCATGTGTTGCGAAACGTAATTCTCGAGCTCGAATATGCCGTCAGCCACGAACTCCTCTATCCCGAGCCTGGCTCCCAATCCCTCTAATTTGCTCACGGTCATCAGCGTTGTCACCCCCTCCCTCTTCAAGGTCTTGTAGATCAGGTGCATCAGAAAGCTATAGTCGTACTTCTGCTCAGCCCCGCTCAAGAACGCGGTGAGCGAGTCGACGACCAGCCTTCTCGCATGGATATCATCGAGAGCGCTCAGCAGGGCCTCGATGTTGGAACCCATTCCTCTTCCCTCGAGGGCCTCCAGGTCGAGGAGCTTGACCTTCCCTTCAGCCTCGAGAGCGCCGATGTCCATCCCGAATTTGAGCATGTTCCTCTTCAAGCTCGCAATATCTTCTTCGAAGGTGGCGAATACCGCTCTGTCGTTGAACATCTTGGCCGCGTTATAGACGAACTGCGAAGAGAATATCGTCTTACCTGCCCCAATCCCTCCGATCAAGAGCACGAAATCGCCAGCCTGAAGTCCTCCCTGTATTTGGACGTCCAGCCCAGGAATACCAGACTGGATTCGAGTGGCAGTCTCCAAGCTACTCAAGTGCATCCATCTCCCCGAAAATCAAGCTAAAATACATTGTTAACCCAAGATTCTCTGAACAAATTCAGCGCATCGGTCTGCGTGATAGGGGTGACAGTCACCGCTTGAGCCCCACGATTGGCTGATTGTAATCTGGACTAGAAATTCACATTCCTTTATTAATTTTATTGTAGCCTTCCGGGCTGGCGCGATGTCTTCCCTAGAGAAGCTTCAGAAGAGGAACCAGGACTGCATGCTGATTGAAACGATAAAGCAGGTGGGCGTTTCAAACTACTCCCTCATCGCGCGATTGACAGGTCTCAACCCCGAGACCGTCCGATATAAGATAAACAAGCAGCTGAGCAAGTTTGGGTTGAACGTCTCGATTAACATAAACTATGGCGAGCTGGGTTTCTCGATGGGCCTTCTCTCCGTCAAGGCCAACTCAAAGACAGGCAGGTCGTGGGTCGACCACATGAGCTACTTGGTCATGCTGGGGAAGATAGTGACCAACGACCGATACATCTGTCTCTACGCGGTCCCATTCCGCTTCAAGAAGAGGTACCTGGACGTCATAGAATCTCTAAAGACCAAGGGTCTGATCGACGACTACGAAGCGCAGGAGCTCTACTGGATAAGATACCCGCCTTTTCGTTCGGAGCTCTACGATTTTGATACCAAGAGCTGGGTCATCGACTGGAAGAGGGTGGACGCGCCTACAAAGGAGATTGGGGCGACGGCAGTCTCGGTAAACAGGGATTCTAACGTTGATCTCGTGGACCTGAAGATTCTGAGGGCCCTGCAGGAAGACCCGACTACCGACCTGGCGAAGGTGGGAAAAGACCTGAACGCCAACCCTCGGACGCTTAGGTATCATCACACCGAGCACGTGGTTAAGGGTAATTTCATCCTCGGCAACAACGTCAAGTGGGCGCGCCCGCTTCTGGAAGGAAGGCCAGGCGACCTCATGCAGGTCTCCTTCGCGTTCAAAGAGCTTGGTCAAGAGGAGATCAATCAGGTCAGGAAGCTCTTCAACAAGCTCCCGTTCACGTGGCTCGAGGCGGGGACGGAGAACAGGCAGTACTACGCCTTTCTCGACATGCCGATCATCCATTTCCACGACACAATAAGGCATCTCGAGGAACGGATAGAGTCACTCAGGGGAAGGTACGAGACCACCCTCCTCGACCCGACCAAAACCCAGTCCTGGACCGTACCAGACGAGATGTTCGACAAGAAGATTGGATGGCGGTTGTTGAACTACCAGCCAAGCGAAGTAGAGAGTCGACCGGAGGGCTAACGTTGAATCCCGGCGTAGTCTTGTACAGGGAACTGGTTATGGGAGGGCATCTCCTTGCCCTCGGCACATCCAGCATGGCTGCCGCATCGGCACTTCTTCTCGGGATGCAGCCAACGTTTGTTCTCCTCCTCATGGCCTACCTCTTCTCATATGGCGCCTACATGATGAACAGGACTTCCGACATTGAGCAGGACGAGGTTTCGAACCCGGCGAGGACATCCCATCTGAGGGGAAGGAAGAGGTATCTCCCCATGATTGTTGGCTTTTGCTTCGTTCTCGGGTACGGATTGGCATTGCTCGTCAGCTTCGTCTTCTTCATCGCACTGCTCGTCCCGCTCGTCCTCAGTGTCGCCTATAGCGTTGGTTCGAAGAGATTGGTCCCCTTGATAGGGGCTTCAAGGCTGAAGCAGAAGTTGTTGGTCAAGAACTTGGCAATATCGTTTGGCTGGTCCCTCATACCCTTCCTCGTTGGTCTCTACTACAGTGAGCTGACGGCCGCACTCCTATTCCTGTCACCGTTCATATTCATGCGCTTGATGGTAAACACCATCCTCTTCGATGTCAGGGATGTGAGAGCGGATGGTAACTACGGAGTGAGGACCCTGCCAATTGTCTACGGGACGGTGACTTCATTCAGGTTGATGAGCCTCATCGACCTAGCCTCGATATTCTACATCGTCACAATGGTAGCCACAAGCGCAATGGGTTTCTACGCCATCTCTCTCCTCGCACTCCCTCTGTATTCCTTGATCTATCGGACGACCCTCGCGAATCACCAATCGAGGATCAACTTGGTCTGCGACTTCGTAGCTGACGGGGAATACGTTTTATGGGGGCCGTTGTTGTATCTTGGCAAGATATTCGTTTAGCAGAGCTGAATCAGCTGTGTCAAAACTCGAAACGAACGGGGAAGGGGTGGATTACAAGCAGATCGTTGAGGAGGCTCTTGTAGAGGCTACGAACGCCCAGTCCTGGGTCTCGGTAGCCGCCTCAGAGGCGCTCAAAGCAGGTGGGAAGCGGATAAGACCCATCCTTGCGCTGCTCACATGTGAGGCGATATCTGGCGACTACAGACCTGCGATCCCCGTCGCACTCGCCTACGAGCTCGCGCACTCCGCTTCGCTCATTCAGGACGACATAATAGCCGAGTCACAGGTCCGTCACTCCGCCCCGACAGCGCACGCAAAGTATGGTATCACACGGGCCATCCTGATATCAGACATGCTCATCTTCGAGATTTTTTCGCAGATCGCCAGGTACAAGGATACCAAGGTATCGAAGGGCAGGCTCGCCGAGCTGCTGGAGTACATGTCGAGAGCAGCCAAAGAGGCAGCGGAGGGCGAGTTCTTGGAGGCCAGCCTCAAGGAGCGTGGAAGCATGACAGAGGCGGACTACGTCAAGGTGGCAGGGTTGAAGACCGGTGCTCTCTTCGCTGCGGCCTCGGCCTCCGGGGCCGTCGTTGCGGGAGGGGACAGGAAGCTCGTCGAGGACATGCGTGAGTATGGCCTCGACCTTGGAATCGCATTCCAAATCCAAGATGACATCCTAGACTTCACCGGTCAATCCAAGACAACCGGCAAGCCGATCTTCAAGGACATGCAGAACAATGCCTGCAACATAGTCTTGGTCCACGCCCTCGCTGCGGGAGACGTTTACAAGCGCAACACGATCAGCTCCATGCTATACAGAAAGTGGTTCGGCATATCCGACGCCAAGAAGCTCCTCGTTACGCTCACAGAGCTTGGTTCTCTCGAAAATGCCACGGTTCTAGCTGAGAAATACGCCACCAGGTGCAGACAGCTGTTGGCTCCGCTGAAGCCCACACCTGCTAGGCAAAAGCTCGAGAAGCTGACACGTCTGGTTGGGAGCAGGAGCGAGTGAACGGCGTTGAAAGCTATTGCTTATATCGGAACAAAGAGGAGGTCTCGTAGCCGTTGACGGTAGCCCAAAAGCAGGTTTCTAGGATAGAGACGGGAATTCAGGGTCTGGACTCTATCATCGAAGGTGGCCTGATCAGGGGAGACGTTCACCTCCTGGCAGGGGGCCCGGGCACCGGCAAGTCGATCCTAGCGGCAAACTTCGTTTTCAACGCTGTTACAGGTCACGGAGAAAAGGCCATCTACGCAACGTTCGAGGAATCGACGGAGTACTTCAAGCGGAATATCAAGAGAGTAGGGATCGACCTCCATCCTGCCGAACAGGCCAAGACACTGAGAATAATAGACCTCGAAGCACTAAGGGGAAAGGAGCTCGAGTCGAACATCTCCCTCCTCATCAGTGCCGTCAAGGAGACAGGGAGCACGATTCTCGTGATCGACTCGCTCACCGCCCTCCTCTACGCTTGCGAGACACGGTTCGAACTGCGGACTTTCATGAAGACGATGTACAAGTCTCTGAAGGAACTCGGCACGACATCCCTGATGACTGTCAGCCTTCCAAACGGAGCCACTCTCGGCACAGAGGGGTTTCTGGTAGATTCCGTGATGTTCCTTGAGAACTGGATGGACCAGAGCCAGTTCAAGACGAGGTTCGTCGTACTGAAGATGAGAGGAACCAATCACAGCAAGAAGTACCACTCAGTAATTCTTTCGCCTAAGTTAAGTATATCCAAGTTCTAGTAATCTCATGGTTAGCCCCCTGGCGTACGAGTTAGCGCCACTGGTCCACCTAGCCACTCTTGTCATCACGTCACTCTCCGGATTCTATGTCTATAGGCAGAGGACGACCGCCTACAGATTCGCGAAGAACCTGCTAATCATCGTGTACCTTCTCTACGCTGGGGTAATCGGGTTTGAATTCGTTCGAGACTTCTCCACGAACCCGGCTGACATGCACCTGTACACCTTCGGAGGCACGACACTCGTTCTCGCAGACGTTGTCGTACTGACTGCCGTGGCAGTGTCCGTTTACTTCAGACCGACGGGTCTTGGGTACACAGGCCTCCTCACAGAGTTGCTCAGCAAGGGGAGGCACGGCCTGATCTTCATCACTTTCGTCTACTACATCTTATTTGTCGAGTTTTACCTCATCTTCTTCACTCCGTACAGGATAATCTCAATTCAAACAGTCTTTGGGGCTCCCGTACTCATCACCGAGTTCTCGACGACTTACCTCATTCTGCTTGTAATTGTGCTTGTAATCTTTCTGGTTTATCCGTCGACGATGCTTCTACTCGCCGCCCGAAGTGCCAAAGATCCCTCAGTCAGAAGGGCTCTCATCATTTTCCCCTTGGCGTGGGCGGGGATCGGCCTCGACCTCTTGGTGTTCAACGGTTATCTCGTCACTGCAGGGATAGACGCCACTGCCTTCGGATACCTCATAGCC
>JACPTA010000002.1 GCA_016193005.1 Nitrososphaerota archaeon
GGTGGTGGGGGAAAGATTGCAGGCTGCGCAAGAAAGTTGACCACCGCCGCCACAACCCCGGCAGCTACCAGACGGATGGTGCTGATCATGTCGATGAAGCTGCTCCTGTGATGAGAATTAGGGAGAAGCGAAGTCTTCCGGACCGCGTCAAATCAAACCGTTCATGTTCAGGTTAGACCCAGGCATAAGCCTTCTACCAGACTGGTCGGGGGGACTTAAATATCACAAAATGGGCATGGTTCGTGATTTGCGCAGACTGGTTGTGGATCTATCTGTTCCCGACCTCAGAAAGAATGAGCCAACAGTGTACGACAAGATCGAGTCGTTTGAGGTGTTGCATTACCTAAGGTGCGACTATGACAACTTTGCTGGGGTGTGTAGAATAGTTCTCAGGGACAGAAAGGCCAAGCCCGAGGATCTCACTCGACTTCGAGGAGAGTGGTGGACGCGTCGTTCAAGGATCAAAATCCTTTCAAAGGAGAAAGGGAGTTACGTAGTCTACGTTGAAGTCGGCGCTAGGAGGACGGAACGGCGCGCCCCTGGCGTTAACGTCATCCCTGTGGAACTCAGAGACGAAAGACTCACGATGGTAGTCCTTGGAGAAGCCATAGAGGTGAGGAGGTTTCTTCGCGAGTTGGATACATGGAGAGTAAAGTATAGCATTCGCTTTCTCGGCAGCGCAACGTTCGAGCCGAATTCTCCCGTCTCAACTCTTACAGAGAGACAGAAAAGGATCATTCACGCGGCTTACGAACACGGATATTATGAGATTCCGAGAAGAATAACTTCCGAGGGGCTGGCGAGAGCGATGGGGATCGACAAATCGACAGTAGCTGAGCATTTAAGAAAGGCAGAGAACCGACTGCTCACTCAAGTTCTCGTAAAACAAGGGTGAATTGGGTATTAGTCGACCTGGTCCTGCCCTGCACCGCTAGTATGTTGACTGACTAGCGGAAGTATGCCGGTGGAATGTGCGGGACCCGCCGCCCCAGGAAAACCGAAAGAATAGATTGGGTATTAATACTCCCTAGAAAGTGCATTTAACGACATGACAATATCAACACGCTCGGCTGATTCCAAGAAACAGGGCCTGATCTCATGATACCGAGCCCGGTGGAGTCAGGCTAGAGATTAGGCAGATACCTTCGTCCAGTTCAGGATTCGAACTTTTTTTACCGCGCTACGTGCGGCCGTGCGATTTAGAAAGACCTCAACGGACGTGAGAATATTGCGGTTTCTTGGCCTGTATGGCCAGTCTGCCGGAGATTCTCTGCTGCAGCTTCCCGGTAGCGTGAAAGATCACCATATCATTGTCCTGTATGTTATTGACCTCTCTAAACCACTCCGAGAGCGTCTGCTGCACATGACTAACGCTGATAACACGGTCAGAGTCCGAAAGGTCATAAAGTAATTTCAGGGCGAATTCTGCGAAGTTCGTGTATCTTGGCTTTTTCTCCTCCGTCATCACGTTGGAGACAAGAATCAATCGTTGACCATCATCTTTCGAGACCCTGGCGCACTCAAGAATCGTTTCGAAAGCCTTGCACACTCAACCAGTCTGCGAAACCATCCTTGAGGGGCATGTTGTGTCTCCATCCGTCCAGAACGGTTAGATTCGGTCTCACTTCCAGGTCGAGTTTCGCATGGGGTGGCTTTACCACGTAAAGAGCTGCATTAGGAAGGGCTTCACTGGCTGCTTCAATGTATAAAGGGGAGCAGACAAGAGGATCAGGGTCAGGAACTACTCCGACAATTTTACTCCCCGTTCGAGTAGGAATTCTTGCTCCGATTTGAGTAAAACGACCAAAGTATGATTTGACTACATCCAAATAGTTCCTGACATCTTCCTTGGTATGGTCTGAGCGGCTGTACTCACCAACTAGGAGGTCTATCGATTCCCTAATTAGCTCTCGAAATTCCTTCTTTCCCCGGATGCTCAAGGAGTACAGGTGTTTCCTGGGCCCCTTTCCTCCGGGATTGTCTAACCAACGGCCCTTCAGCAGGCCAGCCCGTTCCATTTCAGAGAGGGTCCCATAGACATGATTCGGCCAAATTCTTGCACCCTTTTTGGCGAGAAATTTGTAGACATCAGATCCTGAGACCTCTCTCTGGTGCAGAAGGCTGAGGACTAACCTTTTCTGGTCGGGCTTTCGAAATGTCATATGAGTACTCGAACTGTACCAAGGACACGGTACATACCAATATATTAGCTGACTGCGTAATCCCCAGTGGCATGCTTGGAGGAACTTTCAAAGGAGAGCGGAAGGCAACAGGCTTGGGCATCACTCTCATCGTGATAGGCACAGTCCTCTTCCTCATCGTCGCGTCCACCGGGGCAGCTGTTCTGGCCATTCCGACAATAATTCTGTGGTTCGTCGGTTGGGGGTTACCTTTTGCGGTCGTTGCTCGGAGTAAGCCCACGCCGGTGAACGGTACAATCATAGGTTTGTTAATCCTCTTCGGCATAGGCGAGTTCTACCTGTTCCCTGAGCACGAGGTACACATCGCATCTGGTCTCGGCTTCGGTCTGCCTCACACACCCTTTGAGGGAGGCCCTATCTCCCATGTCATCATAGGTTTCATCATACTCCTCATAACTATGATTCTCACGAGCGTATTAGCCCTTAGAGGGACGAAGACGAATTAGCTTGGGCGTATTACCTAGTCCTGAGATTCCTCGGAGTAGGCCATGGCTTCCACGTTCCGTGGTTAGTGCCTTCGGCGCTTCTATTCATCTCTATCAGGCGCATCGTATCGACCCTCCCCGCCCAGAAAAGCACAGGGGTCAACCATGACTGCGCACAGGGTAGAAAAGGCGTACGAGAAGTATGCTTGGATACTTCTCTTCTTGTTAGGAATTTTCAATCTTCTATCCGCCTTGGGCTTTATAGTGATGGGCCAGCCTTTCGAGGAGGATTTGCGGAGACTTACAGGTAAGAGCTGGGGTGAGATAACGGCTTCGAACCCTGGCCTCGAGATCATCATCGGACTGGAGTACCGAGTGTTAGGACTCGCATATGCAGGATTTGCGCTACTTGTGGTCGCTATCTCTGCGAAGAGCTTCAGGAGAGGAGAGCGATGGTCC
>JACPTA010000092.1 GCA_016193005.1 Nitrososphaerota archaeon
CGGTTCGGCGGCTCGAGGCTGAGGGCGAACAACCCAACAATCCAGAAAAAAACCCGAGGGCGTGGCGGTTAAATATCACGAACAGCGTTGTCTCTCCAATATGGCCGAGAAGACGCTCGGGTGGTTGCAAAGGGTCCTGCTTCCCGAGCTCTCAGAGATGAAAGGCGAGGTCAAGGCCGTCCATTCAGAGATTAAGCGACTGGATGGAAAAGTTGATTCATTGAGGAATGAGATGAACACCAGGTTCGAGGCTGTTGACAGCAGATTTGAAAGTGTTGACAGGCGATTCGAGGCGGTGGTGACGAGAATAGATGGTTTGGAAAAGCGACTTGATGTCGCAGACAGACTCGCCAAATTGGAGAGCGAAGTATCCGTACTCAAGGCGAGAAGTGTCAACTAACCGCCAGGGTATTTTGGAGTTGGACCGTGAGCGCTTTCTCCACGAATAGAACTTCGGCACTTCAGACTACGACTTCGATTATCTTCTTTGGATTCCTGGCGTGTTCTTCCTCTATCTCTTCGATGATTAGCGAGATTACCTGTGCCATCCTCTCCTTGAGTTTTGGAAGACTCTTTGCCTGTGTGAAGGCGTTCGGCAGCTCCTTGCACCTCCCAACGTAGAGCCCAGCCTCGTCCTTCTCGATAGATATGTGGAACTTTCGTCGCGGTCTGAGCACAGGAACCTCATTCATATTCTAATTGGTATTGATTTAAGGAATTCGAGGCTTTAAGCCCCACTCCAAAGAGAGGTGGCGGCGACTGCAGCCGCCGCTGTTGTCCGCTACTCCTTGCCGATGAACTCCGCCGGGTCAGCTGGCTCGCGTTGGCGGATTTGCGGGTTCACACACAGTTGTTCCGTATCGCTTCATCGATGTCATTGAGAGTAAACCACTTCTTCCCAGAACGTCTCAGGACTCCGACGTCAAGCAGAGGTGATTCTCCGCAGCTGAATGCCCCTCAACTCCGAAAGGATTTCGCAAACTTTCTCGATTTCTTCGTCCTTCCTCTGCGCCAATTGCCCAACACCACGCTGGCCCTTGATGCAACGTACTTCTTCCACTTCTCGGGGTCTTTACGCTGCTCGTCAATCTCTCTAACCGCGTCTTCGTACCAATCGTCTTCCTTCCTCCTTCGCATTGTCATAGAAAACCAAGTACTCGCGGCGATTTGAAGGCCACGCTATCGCATCAGATTCAGGATAGGCTGTGGACCTACCGACCTCTACTCTCTATCTATGAACTCTGCCGGGTTGGGTGGTTCCGGCGGTAGCCCCTTCCTCTTCCTTATCTCAGTGACCAGCGGCAGCAGCATGTTCGTCGGGACCGACTGCCAGAGCTTGAAGTGGGTGTTCCAGACCGCCTTCCCTGCAGTCGCCCCCCTCATCACCTCGCTCAGGTCGAACGTCTCCGCCGCGGGAACCTCCCCCTCGATTACCGTCATGATCTCCTTCTGCTCGATGTTGACGAGCTTCCCCCTCTTGGAGCTTATCACTCCCGTCACCGCCCCGATGAGGTCCCCCGGCCCTTTCACCTCTATCCCGAGGACCGGCTCGAGCAGCGTGGGGTTCGCGCTGAGCATCGCCCCCAAGATGGCTCGCCGTGAGGCGGGCATCAGCTGCGCGTACGTCCTGTGCGCCGGGTCCTCGTGGGGCACGTAGTGGGTCAGCGTAATCTTCACCCCCCTCGTCAGCTCGTAGGCGAGCGGCCCGTTCTGCATGATGTCGCGGAAGCCCGCCAAGATTGAATCGATCGACTCCTGCAGGAACTGGATTCCCTTCGTCTCCTCCGTGAACATGTTACCCTTCTCGTCGATGGAGACCACGCTCCTCGCCGCGTCCGAGTCCCACCCGTTGTCGCGCAGCGTCTTCTGGATGCCCTTCTTGTCCGCCAGCTCGCTCAGCGTCCCGTTCCGTATCAGCTCGATTATCTTCGCCTCCAGCGGCTCGACCTGGATGAAGATCTTGTTGTGCCTGTTCGGGGAGCGCGACATCACCGGCCCCGCCCTCGCCCTGACCGTCTCCCTGTAGTTGATTATCGGCGGCGAGGTGATTATCTCGAGCCCCGCCTGCTGGAGCATCGTCGTCGCTATCTCCAGGTGGAGCACCCCCATCCCCGCCATCAGCGTCTCGCCCGACTCCTCGTTTATCGTAATCACCAGGTTCGGGTCCTCGATGTTAAGGCGGCGCATCGCCTCGACCAGCTTCGGCAAATCCTTCGGGTGCTTCGACTCGACCGCCACCGTCACCACGGGCTCGCTCACGTAGTGGATGCTCTCGAAAGGCGACACGTCCTTTGTGGTTGCCAAGGTCTCGCCCGACCGCACGTCCAGCCCCAGAATCGCCGGTATGTTCCCCGCCGGCAGCTGGCCGACTATCTCCCTCTGGATTCCCATGAATATCTGGACCGACTGGACCCTCCCCTGCTTCTTTGCGCCGATGAGGTAGACGTCGTCCCCGTCGCGTATCGTGCCCGAGAAGAGCCTGCCCGTCGCCACAAGCCCCGCCGCCGGGTCGACCACGACCGCCGTCACCATCATCACCGGGGGCCCGTCGTCGTCGCACGCCAGCAGCGCTTTGCCCACCGGGCTTTCGAGGTCGCCGTGCCAGATCTTCGGGATGCGGTAGACCTGCGCGTGATGTGGTGGCGGGTGGTGCTTGACCACCATGCTCAGCAGCGCCTCGTGAAGGAATAGCTTCTCCTTCAGCTTCTCGGGGTGGCCGCTCGTGTAGGCGTCGTAGACGTCCTTGAAGCCCATCCCCGCCGCCCTCGCCGTCTCCGCGTTGAAGCCCCACGTATCCTTGCTCGAGCCGAAGGCGACCTGCCCGCCCTGAATCGAGACCTTCCACTTTTGCTTGTACTCGGGCTCCGCGTACGTCTCGATGAGGCCGTTGAACTCCGCAACAATCTTGCTGAGCCACGTCTGCATCTGGTCGGGGTTGAGCCGAAGCTCCTTGATGAGCCGGTCGATTTTGTTGATGTAGAGGACCGGGCGGACGCGCTCGTCAAGTGCTTGATGGCTAACTGTTTCGGTTTGAGTCATCACGCCTTCGACCGAATCTACAACGACAATACAGCCATCAACGGCCCTGAGGGACCGAGTTACCTTTCCTGTGAAATCGATATGCCCCGGCGTGTCGATTAGATTAATGACATACGGCGTTCCTTGATACTCATAATACAAAGTAACGTTCGCGGCTTTGATCGTCATCTGCCTCTGCTGCTCAAGCTCCATGTAATCGAGAGCTAGCGCTTGCCCTGCAACAGAAGGACTCAGCATCCCGCAAGCCGCCAGGAGACTATCGGACGTTGTTGTTCTCGGGGGAGTCTTCAGACCCCTTTCCCGTGGTCAACGTGGGCGATAATCCCCAAGTTGCGTATCTGGTCCTTCTTCGAAATGATTTTGAGTGCTTCTGCTGTTGTCTTGAATCTCGGCATGATTTATCCTCGGTTGCTTTCTTTTCGCCTCCCTCGCGTATAAGGTTATGAAGCTTTCCGTGCTTTGACTATTCCCGGTCATATGGAACTGCATTGATTAAGCCCGGCTGAGCTCGCCACTTTGGGGTGCCTATATTGGATTCTCATTTAGGCTGGTATGATGCGGTTTTTAACAGAGCAAGACCCGCAGTTGAAGGGGGAGACCTTGCGGGCGCTGCACGACATTACCGACAAGATATTCAAGGGGGATTGCCTCGAAGTCGTGAAGACCTTCCCCAACAGTTTTGTTGATTTGATAGTAACTTCGCCTCCGTACGCATATAACAGGAAGGCGACCTATGGTGGGATCCCTGTACAACGGTACGTCGAATGGTTCCTACCGATTTCTGAACAACTCAAGAGAGTTTTGAAATCTGATGGCTCGTTCGTTCTGAATATCAAAGAACGTGTCGTAAATGGTGAACGGGGAACTTACGTTTACGAACTTGTAATGGCGATGCGGAAGCAGGGCTGGTTATGGACTGAGGAATACATGTGGCATAAGAAAAACACCTATCCGGGAAAATGGCCAAACCGTTTCAGAGACCTATGGGAGCACTGTCATCAGTTCACCAAGTCCAGGAAATTCAGGATGTATCAAGACGCAGTTAAAGTCCCGATAGGAAGGTGGGCGGAGAAAAGACTCGCAAAGCTGAGTGAGACGGACATGATTCGAGACGAGTCAAGAACCAAGAGCGGATTCGGCAAGAACGTCTCGAATTGGGTAGGTCGAGATCTAGTATACCCTGGCAATGTACTGCATCTCGCCACAGAGTCTAGCAACAAGAATCACAGTGCTACGTTTCCAATTGACTTACCAGCCTGGTTCATCAAGCTATTTACGAAGAAAGGAGACGTTGTGCTGGACCCCTTCCTTGGCTCGGGAACTACAGCTGTAGCAGCAACGCGGCTCGGACGTCACTTCATTGGAGTCGAATTAAATGATCAGTATTACAGGGTAGCGCTTGAAAGAATCGCTAAAGAACAACACAGGCTTGCCAGGTCTCTGTCTGTATCTGTCGATCAGCTGCTCGAGCCATTCCTCCCGAAAGTGACGCTTCGCGTGCCGGGTGGCTTCGATAAGGCCCTTGCCTAGTCGCCGTACCTCACTGATAGCCTCCTCGACATCGAAGTGCTCAAGCTCCGCCTTCCCCACTTCACTCGTTTTGCCGATATTTTCATGTGTCAACTGGACTTCTCTTCGTTCCGTCAGGAAACTTCGCACTGCAGTGTCGTCCTCTCCTATCCCGCTCTGCCTATGCCCCTCCACCTTTGCGCCACGGGACCGCTGCGAGGGCAAGACTGACAACCAAAAGCAGCCGTCGGGGCGCTCAGGCGGGGTCCGAAGGGAAAAGACAGCGAGTCTCGGTAGGAGGACCGCACTTTTCACTGAATTCATTGATTCTCTATCCGTTAGGATAGAACTAGGCTAGTTCCTCCACCCTTTAGGGCATAGATTGGCTTGGGCGAACCCTGCTAGGGTTCATTGGCTGATAGATCAAAGAAAGTCAAGTCTTCCTCGACCCTTAACCAGGAGGCCTCCATGCTCGTGGAAAATCCTGGCGCTAGCCGGCCACGCCTTTGGGGCGCAGGTAGAATCCTATGCATCATGTCGATGAATTTCACACCAATGCAATGGTGTAACAGCGGAAACAGGAGATGAACTTCAGTTGGTTCAGGGCTGAAACTCAATTGGTCGGAGAAAGCGATGCCGAGTCAAATCATGAGCATCTGCTCGTCGATCAATTAGAAAGCTAAGAAGCCGCAAACAGATTTCCAAGCCCCCTCAGAAAAAACAGGAAAGTACCTGGAGGATGTGTCGTGTGTTTTGACACTTAATGTGATTTCAGATGTTATGATACAACTGCTTATAGCAGATTCTAATTCACACTTATCCTAAGTTGGCCTCCGATTTCGAAAATAGAAAACAGGAAATCAGGCGGAGCCTCCTGAGCATCTTCGAGGAGATTTCGCACGCGAGAGAAGCTGACGAAATGGCTGACCTGAAGGAAAAGGGTAGAGGGATCTTCAGAGCGTTGGAAATTGCGTCGACCCGAAGAATGCTTGACACAGTGGAAACTGGAGTACTCTCGCTTCAGAACGACCTCAATCGTGCAAGGATGAACTTCCGCTGATCAAGGAACTGGTGGGGACACTCTCAACTCTGCGCACTACGGCTTCAATCAGCGCTCTTTGATTCACGTTTCTTCCTTCGCGCCACGACTTTCCCCGCTACCATAGCCGGCCACGTGCGGACTATTCTCGCTCGCCTGCGACTGCAATCCGAAACGCCTGTTCAACCTGTAAAGCCCGCGTCCCAATGCGCGTATTCCATGTGGTCTCTAAAGTCGGCAGGAGAATAGCCGCGGTGCAGATGACCGCCGACCCAAGGGGCCGGGCCGAGACGATCAAGAAAGCACTGAAGTTCGTAGACGAGGCCGCCTCCCGGAAGGCATCTCTTGTAGTGCTCCCAGAAGTCTTCAACATGAATTACTCGGACTTTGTCGGCAAGTACGACACCAAGATCTACGAGCGTGCCGAATCAATTCCGGGACCCACGATCGACATGGTGGCTGAGAAGGCAAGAAGACACGGAATCCACATAGTCGCACCCATCTTCGAGAAGGCCATGGCGGGCGAGTACTACGACACAGCTGCGCTGATAGGACCTGACGGGAACGTGATGGGCAGGTACAGGAAGACCCACATCCCGGGCTTCGGCATCTGGCTCGAGCGGTTCTACTTCAGGCCCGGTTCCGAGCACAACGTCTTCAAGACCCCTCTCGGGACGCTCGGAATGCTCGTCTGCTGGGACCGGCACTTTCCTGAGAACTGGAGGATACTGACCCTGAAGGGGGCGGAACTGATCGTCGTTCCAGCGGCGATTCCGCGCTTCGACGTCGAGACGGTCGAGTACGTGACCCGAACGCGCGCTCTTGAAAACGGCGTCTACGCCGCAATGGCCTGCAGGCCCGGAAATGAGGGTTCCATCAAGTACACGGGATCGAGCGTCATCGTAGGGCCATCCGGTAAGATTCTCGCCAAGGCGGGAATCGAAGAGGAGACCGTAATCTACGCAGACATAGATCCAAAGGAGATTGAGAACGCAAGGCTTGAGAAACCGTTTCTCAGGGACCTGAGGAGCGAACTGTTCGGCGGAATCAGTGCGTAACAGATACGTGTCTCGTCAAGGGCTCAGGCAAGGTGCCGCTTACCTTGACTACTCCCCCTCCACACAGGGCTACCCCGCACCGCGAGACCCACAGAAACAATTGCTACAATCAGGATGAGAGACGCAATCACGAAGCTGGGTGTTGATGGGGGAGCCTTGAGACTCAATGTGTCGCTCTGGCTAAAATCGCCCTCGACCATCGTGCTTAGGCCGAGGTGACTCACGCGGATCAGGCTGACCCCTGGGAAGACTGCTGGCAAGACAGCATACCCCCTGTCATCGGTGACAATGCGATAAGCGCTACCATCAGGGTAGTTGAAGAGTACGTCCGCTCCGACCACGGGGATCCCCGCGAAGTCTGTGGCGACGACTTGGAGGTCGTGAACGCCCGTTCCAATAGTCCAGGTACCGCCCGGTGTGGGAGTGAATACGGCTGGCAAGGATGGTGCAATGTTTGCGCCGTGCCAAACGACCTCCGCCACGCGCCACACTCCGGCGGGGAGCCATAATGCTTCGTAACTCGTGACACCAGTCATGTCTCCTTCAGGGCCTACGAGGAGTACTCTTGATGGCAAGGGAGGAAGCAGCATGCGACCCTCCGACGTTGTGAAAGCTAGGCTGACCCTGTACTCCGGAGTGTAAACCACATTCAAGGTGACTGCGCCTTGGATCAGTTCGCTGGTACTCTTGTGGGCCAGCCACCTTGTACCATGACCATCGGCCAGTGTTGGAGGGAGACTAACCTCCGTTGCCGCGTCGACCCAACCCCCCCACTGACCGGTTACAGGGACCTGGCGCATGTTGTTGAATTGCGTTATGTTCAACAGTGGTGTCTGGGCATCCGCCAGTCCTTCTACTACCATAGTCACCCAGTACTGGTGCGTGTACGTGACTGTATACGACTCGGAACGCTGCACGGGGAGGTCTGTCTTCTCAGTCCCCCATCGCTCTCGGTCTGTGCTGCCTAGTGCCTGCCGGGTCAGACTGATGGCAGTCCCGTGGTCGACCCACTCACTCCACGTCTCTGCATGAACATACTGAGTAAAGCTCTGCCCGTTCTGCCCGTAGGTGACCCCGACAGGATTGGCGTAAGGTACATCTCGGACAGAGACGCTGACCTTCCACTGTTGATAGTATTGGACGCGCCCCTCGAAGGGCGTATCGGCCCTCCACCTGACCGCGTCCTCCGTGCGGAAGCGGAGGCTCGGAGTACCTTGGACGGTACGGTCGAGGGTGACGAAAGAGCCACTATCCACCCACTCGGACCATTCGCCAGCGCTCCTGGTCTCGCGCTCGCGACCGTTCACCATTTCAACGACACGTACGGGGAATTCTGGTTTCAAACCCTCCAGGGTCAGGCGGGGTCGGAACTGGTCGAAGTAGGTGACGTTGAAGAAGGAGGGGCGGGTGATCACCCAAGACGATCTATCGGCTGTTCGAAACCGCTCCACGCTCGAGATCGTGATCGTGGGCACAAGCGCTATCGTCGTTCCGTTGTCAACATCCAGCGTGAACGGGCCGGAAACCTTCGCCCTATGGACAACTCCCAGACTGGTGAACGTGACGTTCGTCGGACTGAGATCGTTTAGCCCCAGGATGTCCACTCTCACCCTGAAGGCCGTTACGAAGTGCTCCAGCGGAATGCTGCTCAACAGCGTGTACGCCACCACCGGCGCAGTCCTCATTCTGTAGCCGGAGACTATGAGCAGGTAGCGGCCAGTGTCCGGGAGTTCCGTAAGGATTTGTTCCTCAATCGTCCCCGAGCTTGAACTTCTTCCGACGACAAAGTCTCTTGGGCTTATCAAGAAGATATCAAGATCATCCGATGGGTCAGCCCATCTAATCGTGATATTGACCTGCATCCCTCGACTCGCGTTAAATACAAACAAATCACGCTCGTCCTGAACTATAGTACGATTGAGTCCTGTCTCCCCGGGCGATAGGGCTTCTCGCGAATACGTGAAGGGCATTGACCACCCACTCACACTTGATGCATACGCTGATTGCGATGCAGATAGTACAAGGCCAGCCAGCCCCACAGCCAGCAAGAGCAACGCTTGAAGCCTAGTGTTGAACAATCTGCAGAACGGTCAATGAAGTGAAAACTATTAAGGATATCCTGGCTCTCGGTAGCCACGCCTTTGGGGCGCAGATAGAATGCTACGAATCATATCAGTCGTTTCAGGCTGATACTCATTTGCGAGTCTTCGGATATCTCTAAGAGCAAGAGAGTATTTGAGCGCCCACAATCAGAAAGGAATCGCAGAGCTCCCCAGTTTGCGAGAGGATGAACTTTCAGCCGATGGGTCAACCAATAGAGTTTCCTCTATGACTATTGGGCCGACATTAACCGCCTGCTTTCTGACGCTAACTCTATCGTATGAGTGAGTTATCATGACAGTTACAATAGCTCTTTACATAGGGCTTGCGTAGACAGTCCCGCTCATTTGGAGATACATTGGACAACGGGAAGGGTTTGAAATGGAGCGAAAGGTGATTCTCTTCTGGGTTTGGGTAACTATCTTCGTTGTGTGGATCGTATCCTTCTTTTCGACACTTGCAACAACAGACCTTCCTCTCCCTGTTAGGGTTAGATTCGGCGTCATCATTACCTTCACTCTGGCAACTCTTGCGGCTGTCTCCTACGTCACCCATGAGGTTTGGCCGAGGGGAATCTCCAGTGACGAAGATTTGGAACGAGCCAGGCAGAAGGACATCTGGAAGGCGATAAAGAAGTGGGTGGGCGATGGAGCTAAGATTCTTTCCATTCAAACCGATGGGGAAACTCGCATTTCGTATACTTATCCTCTGGCTGCAGAACCTCCTGAATTAGTCGTAGAAATCAAGTACTGCCTCTCTCAAAACTATCCGTCTCTTTGGAATGAGAGAGGAAGATTCCTCACAAGGAAGATTGAATATGCCAAGAAAATTTTCGGAACTAAAGAAGAAATGAGCGCCGCCAGAGAAGCATTACACGATGATTACAAAACACTCGAAAAACACTTCAAGTCAGAAATCATAGAGAAGCACTACTCTCGCCTGAGGACCTAATCGCGTTAATCCTTCAGAATTGCTCACCCAGCATCATCTATCACATGAATGGAGTCGAGGGCGTTTACTGCAGAAAATGCCGATTTGCCAGATGGCTTCTCGGTTCTCCTGAATACCCTTATCTAACTCGGAGCAGAACTTGTTCCTAGCATTTAATGAATCCAGCCATCGAAGCAATCAAGTCCCGTCGGAGCGTAAGGAAGATGAAGCCCGACCCTCCCCTCACCAGGGAGCAGGTCGAAACGATAATCGAGGCGGCTGTCTGGGCGCCCAACCACTATCTAACTGAGCCGTGGAGGTTCGTTGTGCTCATGGGCGACGAACGGGCGAAACTCGGCGATGCGATGAGCAAGGCGCTGGTGGCCACGAGTAGTCCGACGCCGGAGCAACTGGACATCCAAAGAAAGAGACCTCTTAACGCATCTGTCATTATCGCACTCATCAGCAGCCCGAAGTCTGATCCCAAGGTAGTGCCCCAGGAGGAGATGGTTGCAGCAGGTGCAGCGCTGCAGAACATGCTATTAGCGGCGCATTCCCTCGGACTGGGGGCAATGGTGAGGACAGGCTCCCACGCATATTCAGAAGTCATCAGGAAGTTCTTCGGGATGACGGAGGTCGAAAGACTTGTTGGCTTGGTCTACCTGGGTCATATTCTGGAGCCGCCTCCTCCAGGGAAGCGTTCGGGGATTGCTGAGAAGGTCACATGGAGGGCGTAACTGGAAGACGCCAGGCCTCCGTGGTCGCTTAATAGCTACAGGAGGTAGTTCACAGATAATAATGGGGGAGAAAGTTCCAGGATGGCTCGAGAGGCTCCTGCTGCCCAAGCTCAGTTCGTTGGAAGGGGAGCTGAAAGCCTTTAGGGGGGAAGGCCAGGGCGAGTTCAAGTCCATCCACTCGGAGATCAGAAGACTTGACACAAGAATAGACGCACTCGAGAAGAGGCTTGACCTGACCGAGAGGGTTACCTCACTCGAGGCCAGAGTGGAGGCCCTGCAGGCGGGGAAAGCCTAAGCAGATACGTTTCAATCTCATCTGTCCACCAACTCTCGCAGCTTCCTCTCATCCGACGTCTTCATTCAATCTTCTGGCCTGCCCAATCGCCATGCCTGTTGGTACCAGCCTTGCTGCTATCCGAAGCGCACTATTCCTCAGGCCAGGAACCACCACCGGCTTCCCCTTCATCATCCCCCGATAGCCGGCCTCGGCGACCACATTCGCGTCCATGACGCTCCGACTGAAAAGTCTCGTCCTACCCATGCCGGCGCTCCCTTGGAACCCCGTCTTCGTGGGACCGGGACAGAGGGCAGTCACCGTGACACCGGAACTTTTCACCTCGTCTGCGACAGCCTGGGAGAACGACAGCACGAAGGCCTTGGATGCGTAGTAGACGGCCATCAGGGGGCCTGGCACGAAGGCTGCCGTCGACGCCACATTCAGGACCCTGCCCTCTCCCCGCTTCACCATATCAGGTAGGAACAGCCTCGTCAGGTGCACCAGCGCCGTCATGTTCACCTGCATCATCCTGAGCTGGGATGTCAGCTCCGCCTCCGAGAAGGGTCCATGTGTCCCGAATCCCGCGTTGTTCACCAGGAAGTCGATCCGGACTCGTTCTTCTTCCAACGCGGTGTGGATCTGGTCTGCCGCTCTTGGATCGGACAGGTCGGCGGGGAGGCTGATTGCTCGAACTGAATGACTTCCCTGGAGCTCTCTGGCGAGCTTGTCAAGGCTGTCTTTGGTCCTTGCTGTCAGCGCCACATCATGACCTTCCCGAGCGAAGACCCTGGCAAGTTTGTAGCCTATTCCACCCGACGCACCTGTTATGAGGGCGGTCTTCTTCGTCCCTGTGTCGTTCTCTGTCACGCTTATGACGGTGGGCTCGGAACTTAAAAGGAATGAGACCGCTAAAGGGAGGATTTCAGGGTGTGAAGTCGTAGAAGCCGGCGGTCAGTCCGCCGTCCACGACGAGGACGTGCCCGGTGACATACCGTGATTCGTCCGAAGGCAGGAAGAGCGAGCATGCCGCGACGTCCTCCGGCCTGCCAAGCCTGCCCAAAGGGATCTTCCTGAGAATCGATTCCTTGGCCTTCTTAGGATTCGGAAGCGAGTTGAACGTTTTCACCCAGAGGGGCGTAAGGACCTCACCCGGCGCCAAGCCGTTAACCCTGATGCCGTGCTTCGCATAATCGAGTGAGAGCGTTTGTTCGGGTCTCGTTATTTAAGATGGGCAACGAGATCTCAACGGGGTCTTCGCGATTCCTACTGCGTGGGTCCGGTACAGCGTCCCGGATTCTGCCTCTGTTATATGTTCATCTTCGCGCGTTCGGATATGGTTGAACCTGAGAGGGGGGTTGAGCGCCTTGGCTTTTGGGCCGTTTCGCACAAAGAATGGGCTTTGCCGTCCTTCGGCAAGCTCTTGTTTGGAATTCTGGAATTTACCAAAATTTCGTATTAGTCGCCTCAACGCCACGATCTACATGCATTCGAAGAAGCAGGTGCCAATCAAGTTCGTGCTACTGCCTCTGGTCGTTGGCTCCGTCTGGGCCACGGCCTTGACCGCTTATGTCCTTGGTAGCGCGTGGGTGACTCTCTTCGGTGTGTGGTACGCCTACGGAATTACACTGGTCGTCCTTCTGGTCTGTCTCCTGACGATTTGGCGGAAATTGGACTGACCGAGACAGAAGACACTACTCGTAGAGTTCTAGCCAGGGTTCGTGCAGGTCCACGACGATCTTCTCCTTCGGGGATCTCCCGTCGAACAGGACACTGTAGAGCGGCCCCCAGTTGTCAGGATGATCATGCTCGTAGTTCGGCACGGCACCATGAACCTTGACAATCACGCCTGTCCTACCCCTGACATACTCCGGCACCCTCCTATTTGGAGAAGCATTCTCCGTCTTGACGCGAACCCTTTGATTGGCTTCGAACCCCTTCATTGTAGAATCGGTCCCTCCGAACTGGTCTTACGTCTTCACCTGACTGACGGCAGGCCTGACTGTCTCACCGACTCCTATCAGACTGTCCTGCGTCACCAAGCGGCAAAGTTCCTCCTCACTCATTCCCTCAGTTCCATCGGGTCTCCTCGGTAGCACCATGTACCTGATATCTGATGTGCTGTCGTAGACGCGGACCTCAATGCCTTGGGGTACCTTGAGCTTGAACATCTCTTCCAGGGTCTTCCTCGGATCCTTGACGATCGCCTCCTTGTAGCTGTCGTGCTTGTACCACCACGGAGGGTTGCCAAGGAGCTCGTAGGGGTAGCATGAGCAGAGAGTGCAGACGATGACGTTGTGGAGGGCCTCCGTGTCCTCGACCACGACAAGTTTGGGTGTCCTGTTCAATGCGAAGCCAAGTTCGCGAAGGGTTCCCTTCGCGTCACTCATCAGTCTCGACGTGAAGGTTGGATCCAGCCATGCCTTTGCAACAATCCTGGCTCCGTTCTCAAATCGGGGTGGGTTTGGAGCCTCCAGCATCTCCGCCAGCCTCTCGGATGAGATCAGGCCCTTCTCGGTTAGGACCGCCAGGAGGGCTCGGACGAGCAGCATGTTCTCGCGGAGCATTCCCTCCAGCCGGGCAACGCGCTGATCAAGCGACCCCGACAGATGCCTGTGCTCAAACTTCAAGCCTTCATTGTAGACTCCCGCCTCTTCCCTGCTCTCCTCGACCAGGACAAGCTTGCCGATGATCGAGGTTGACACCTCGACGGCACGGATGAACTTCCCCAGCCCGGTCTCCAGAGCCTCGACCCTCTCCTCAAGAGTTCCATCACCCTTCGATTGGCCAACTTGGGAACGGGCCTTGTCAGACGATTGGATTAGCTCGGAGAAGGTAATCTCACCCTTCCTGAGGAGGTGGAAAACTCGCGGCTC
>JACPTA010000093.1 GCA_016193005.1 Nitrososphaerota archaeon
ACAACAAAGCCCACGCTCCAACCAGGTTCATACACATTACTTCTCACAGTATCGGATGGACTAATCCTTCAGTCAGCTTATGTGAGACTATACGTGCTTGGTTAGCGCCCATTTGGAAACGCGTTTGTATGCGGAGCCGAAAAGAAGGAAGAAAAGCCTGGTCCTTGATGCGCAGAACACGGATACGTTCAACAAGCGTGGCGACTATTATCACTGCTACAATGCCTAACAGCGATAAGAGGTGCCATGTTCGCGTGTTCCATCGCTCTTGAAAAACGGTGGATGACGTTGAGGGAAAACTTGCGATCAGAGTCAAGTCACTTCACTCACATTGGAATACTTGGGAGGGTTGGGATTGGTTCAGCTAGTTAAGCTTTGGCGTCACGGCGACGGAGCAGACCTCCACGCCTTCTGTGCCTCATACCAAAATATGAGGGACGCCAAGCCCATCAACATCGTAAACCAGAGCACGATGGGAGAATCCGCGTAAATTCTTAATGAAATACTCCCTAGGTATGCAGTGAAGACAGTGAATAGAACGGCGTAAAATATGAACCTCGGAACAAGCAACGTTCCAACCCGAAGAAAATCCCGCATGACATCGACGTTCACATTGCTAACGATCTCGTACTCGCCGCCCTCCTCCTTCAACAACCCTAACTCCTTCAGTTTATTCAGGTGATACTGAGCAAGGGAAGGATTAGAGAGCCTCAAGGAACGCTGAACCTCTCTCACACCAACATGCTTCCTCTTTAACGCGTAAACATAGACCCTGAGGGTGTTCCCTTTGAGCTCCGCCTGAACCTTACCCCGATCCACGACAGTTCTCACGCCCTGTAGCTATAACTCTCTTCCACCTAAACAGTCGAGTTCAAGACTGATACCGTTCAAAAGCGTTGAGCAAGTGGGAGATGCAGTCTATCCATCCATCCTACGTACGGTATCTTAGAAAGGCGCCTACTCCGCCAAACGACTTGAACATATTCCCTTCCTCCGTCCCTGAGGAGATAACCTCGACTTTGGCCCCTACCTGCAGAGCTCTCTCTTCAAGAACATCAATGACGTCCGTCTCGTCTGTCTCATAATCTGTGGAGCCACACTTCTCGCAAGGTCTAGATATCATCTCCTGCATGGTCTGCATCCTCTTCTGGTTCGGGACCACTCTCTCCTGCGCGGTCTTGCAGTTCTTACACGTCAACCTTATCTCGGTGGTCGCAACATCATCAGAAACAAGTACAATTTCGACATTAGCCTTCGAGATGGCTTCAAAGATTCTCGGCAGACCATAGATCGCCAACCCTCCGTGTTTGTTCACCTCTGAGAGAAATCTCTGGACCAGCTTCTTTTCTTCCACCAATCTCACATCATGGAGGGTGTCGGATGCCTTGTCGACCATCTCCCTGACACCCTCTCTTCCCGAGTAGCCTGTGTCAAGGATGGCTAGAACGTTCTTCTGAAGTTGATAGTGAAGGTATCCTCCTTTCAAAAAATCTTCCTTGGTCGGTCCGGGCCCACCCACTATGATTCCAGCTACGTGATGATCATTCACGAGAATCCTTGTGGCATGCTCGCCAATTCTGTTGTAGTAGTACGTCAATTCCATGTCCCTTAACCTCTCGTAGCGGCGAGCACTGTTGTGCAACACAAACCCATTGCCTATGAAACTGCGTGTCGTCGGGAGCTCAATATCAATAAACTTCTCTTTGCCCAAATTCTTCATTCGCCGAACTTTTTTCACTCTAACGAGAATAAGCTCGCTCCGCTCAATCATCGAGAGCCGTGACAAAGTTTCTTCGAGGAGCTGAAGTTTCTCATTTGAAGCGTCCGAACTTCTTGCACGAGTTAACTCCTCTTCGAAGGTATGAACAACCCTTCTGAAGACTGGTCGACTTATTCCTCTCTCATCATGGAAGAAGTTTGTGATGCCCGAGAACTGTCTTCGTCTTATCGCAAGCTCCTTCGCTCTCTTGTCCACCCAGGACCCAATCACAGGAACGCTCAGGTAACTGTGTACCTGCCTCTGCTCGATTCCACACCTGAGCCTGTCTTGTTTCTCTTTAGCCGAGAATCTAATATGCTTGTAAAATACTTCGAGTGAGTTGTAATCGCTAATATCAAGTCCGTGCATTAGTGAACCGTATCTGTTAATACGCGTGCTGTAGGAGGAGACGATTCCAAACCTCAACAAAAGTAGCTGAAGCTGTCTCATTAATAGTCCAGCCTTCATGGCTATTCCGATTCTTCTTTGTTTGCGTACATGACCTTCTGCATCGAACAACCCCCTCAAGAAATGAGCAAGGTGTTCGTTATCGAGACGTTGAATTTGTTCCGGAATCTCTCTGGACTCGGTCGAAATCAGTCCAGGATAATATTGTCGTAATGCGTCAGCAAATTCTTTGCAATAAATTCTGGTCTCAAGATATCGATGTTTGGCGAACGAGCCGGGTCTTCCTGTCTTATCCACTTTCTGGATAGGCACATATTGTAAGTTCAATGAAAGTCTTGCCAAATTAGCGTACATCTTCGCGACCTGATTTCGGTACTCGTATAGTTTGACACGATTTCCATCAACGCTACCGTCTCCGGCTATGTAGCCCAAGAGTTGAAGGAGCTCGTTGTTGAACTGCTCTGGCAAAGTCCGTTTAGTTTCTACGTGGTCGGCTAGGAACTTATCTACATTCCCATGCAGGAAATGAATAATCTTCTGAAGCTTCTCCCACTTTAGATCCCGCTCTCCCCTTTCTAGTTGGGAAATCTCGGTCTGATGCAATCCATTGGCTCTTGCTAACTTCGCCTGAGACATTCCCTTCTCGATTCGTAGCTCTTTGAGCAACTCCCTGCCGTTGCGAGAGAGAAGGTATCTGTAATTCGCTGGAAACCTAGTGAGCAAAATGGGATTGGTTGGCTCTGGTAGTCTTCGTGATATGAGAATCTTCTGTCCTGCCTTCAGCTTTGAAGCTTCTACTGTACAGATCCCTTCACTCGCGAGTGTGAAGAATCTGTGTTCAGCCGTTGCGGAGACATTGAACTTCGGCCTCATGGTCTCTATAACGTAGTATTCTTTCGGAACAAGCGAGAATGTATCGGTACACTCGTATATCCCGTGAGTGTAGTTGCCGAAGTTATAGCTCGCGATTCTACTTCTTGCAGATACATAGGACACTGGTGCTAATCGTCCATCCTCCAGCTGTAGGATGGTATCAGAGCTTACGCACTGCCCGCCCTTCCGGGTCTTCCCCGAGACTCCAGAGGTCAGCACATCCTCTATATCCAGCCTGTCTCCCGAAAGGATACCGATTCCCGCTTCAGTCGAATCGATGGCGAGTATTCCGTAGACCTTCTCCTCCTTCAGCATGTCTCGGAGCTGCTCGAGGTGGTAATGATCATCGCAAGTGTATAGGAAGGTAGAAACAGGTTTTGGAGGAACTATCTCATTTATTCTCACAACTTCGCTACCAGGACCATTCGTTGGGAGAGCTCCGCTGAATATCACTAGCCCGTTCTCTGGTGTCTCCTTATACAGCTTCAACCGCTGCATCGTCTTAGTCAGGGCGTCCTGAACATGGTTCCGTGTCGTATCGGATTTTATGTTACCAGCCGTCCCCCATTCATCCCTCAGGTACGCGATTACCTCATGTATCGGTTTCCTAGAAGGGATGTAAAGAGAGACAAGCTCAGTCCCTCTCCCCTCTTTGTTAGATAGCTCGGAGATAGCCTTTCGAATCTTGTATAACCTGACAGAATCGGCCTTGCCCAACTGCATGAATTTGCACCCTAAGAATCAGCTAAGAAGAGCGACGAGGAGAGGAGCGCTCATCGAGAGACAGAACTTTAGGCATCAATCTCCTTTATAAGAGCTACGTTGGTTCGGAACCGTCTTGACAGACACAAGGTTGATGCGCCAAATCCCTTGATTACAGCTTAGTGGGCGACCTAGAGACACATGAGGATAGTTCTGAGGATTGGAGGTTCGGTTCTCGGCTCTCCGCCGAATCCGTCGATTGTCAACAAGTATGGGGAGGTTGTCTCTAAGCTCGTGAGTCGGGGCCACAGCATAGCAGTCGTGGTTGGTGGAGGTGAGATCTCAAGAGAATACATCGAGTCCGCGAAACGGTTGGGCCTCTCGAGCTACCATCAGGACCTCGTCGCGATTCATGTTTCCAGGCTTAACGCCGGGCTGGTGAGCATGAAGCTCGGAGGCGTGAGTTCCGTTCCGACGACCGTCGATGGCATGGTCTCAAGGCTCAATACGACGAGAGTAGCCGTGATGGGGGGGCTCAAGCCCGGAATAACAACAGACGCCGTGGCCGCCCTCGTCGCTGAGGCCTGGAAGCCTGACATCTTCATCAAGGCCTCGAATCAGGTGGGGATACACACGGCCGACCCAAAAACTCACAAGAACGCCAAGCTCCTGCCCTCCATCTCGTACTCCAAGCTCGCGGAAATCCTTGGAGGAAGACACAAACCTGGAATTCACAGGATCATCGACCCGGTCGCAGTCGAGCATCTCGCGCGCCACAAGTTCAACCTAATTGTTTTGGACGGGAGAAACCCAATCAACATCCTGAAGGCTGTCGACGGGAAGCGAGTCGGGACTCGAGTTAGCGAATGATTGCCCGTGACCGAGCAGCGACAGAAATATCGCTCACATTAGTTCCAGTTGGACCCGTAATCACGAGGTCGCCAATCTCTCTGAAGAAGTTGTAGGCATCGTTTCGGGCCAAGTATTCGTCGGCATCGAGTCCCTTTGAACGTGCCCTCTTGAGGGTGGAACCGTCGGCTATCGCCCCAGCGGCGTCTGTCGGCCCGTCCAAGCCATCAGTCCCGATGAATCCGAGCGCGATGTCATCCGTGTCCTCCAGACTGATAGATGCTCCCAGAGCAGCCTCCTGATTCCTACCACCCCTTCCAGAGCCGACCACTCGCACGGTCGTCTCTCCTCCTACCACCAAGCTCAGGAAACTCTGACGCGATGAAATATCTCCCAGTCCATCTCTGGCAATCGAGCCAAGAACGGCACCGGCATGCCGTGCTTCTCCGCTCAGGTGGCATGTCAGGTAGAGCGGCCTGCGGCGGAGCGTCTCTAGCTTTCGCACCGCCGCTCCGCAAGCATCGGCGTTGCTTCCAACCACGATGTGGCGGACTCGCTTGAAGCATCCATCGCCTTCTTTGGGTGTCTCAGGAAGTTCGTGGGCCAATCCCTTCCTGAGAGTGCGCGCGACATTTGCCGGAATCTTGTTTTGGACGCCATACCTTCTCAGAACTGCGAGAGCATCTCTGAAGGTGGACTGGTCAGGGTAAAGGGGACCAGAAGCAATCGAGTCGAGGGCGTCTCCAATGACATCTGAGATCACTATCGCGACCGAAGCGCATGGATACAGTTTCTTTGCGAGCCAACCTCCCTTGATACCAGAAAGATG